>NZ_CM008783.1:0-35545 GCF_002774925.1 Candidatus Hodgkinia cicadicola | reverse complement strand
GATCAGTTAAATAGGTTCATCAAACGTACATCTTCAACAGGCTATTGCCATAGTCGGATTAACTATTGAAACAAAATTATAATCCACCATCCATATCTGACAACATAATAATATGTTTACTTATTTTACATCGGTTAACATTTTTTTTAGTACTTTTCGATTTTATATTCGAGATTTCAACATCAAATGTTCTTATTTATTAGCTTTTACTCTTTCTTTTGGTCGTTGTTCATTAAATTAATATCTCCCAGTCAGTTGTGTATGTTGGTTTTTTGTATTTCTGTTGGTTAAATAATTTATAATTAGTAACCATAATTAGTACTGACCGTTTGATTTTATGTTATTAGCAATTGGGATAGTAATAAACAACTAATCCTATATTGTTAGTACATAAGATCAGACGTTAAACAGGTATACTAGGTTATAACAAAAAAGTTATAGCTTAAGTTATTAAGAGTTTGATCCTGGCTCAGAACAAATGCTGGCGGCAGGCCTAACACATGCAAGTCGAGCGGACAACCTCAACAGGTTGTTAGCGGCGAACGGGTGAGTAACACGTGAGAATCTACCTTGTTCAACGGGATAGCTTAAGGAAACTTAAGGTAATACTGTATAATTCCTGCAACAGGTAAAGAAATATTTTGGAACAAGATGAGCTTGCGGTAGATTAGCTAGTTGGTGGGGTAAAAGCCTACCAAGGCCAAGATCTATAGCTGGTCTGGGAGGACGGACAGCCACATTGGGACTGAGACAAGGCCCAAACTTCTACGGAGGGCAGCAGTGAGGAATATTGGACAATGGGCGGAAGCCTGATCCAGCCATGTCGCATGAGTGACGAAGATCCTATAAAAAGGGTACAGAATATTGTACCTTGGATTGTAAAACTCTGTTTATTTAATGATAATAGTGATAGTAAATAGATAAAAGCTCCGGCCAACTTCGTGCCAGCAGCCGCGGTAATACGAGGGGAGCGAGTGTTGTTCGGTATTATTGGGCGTAAAGGGCATGTAGGCGGTTTTGTAAGTCAATACTTAAATCTTGAAGTTCAACTTCATTACAGGTATTGATACTGCATAACTATGAACTTAATAGGGGTGAACACAATTCCAAGTGTAGAGGTGAAATTCGTTGATATTTGGAGGAGTACCAGAGGCGAAGGCGGTTCACTGGGTTAAGTTGACGCTGAGGTGCGAAAGCGTGGGGAGCAAACAGGATTAGATACCCTGGTAGTCCACGCCCTAAACGATGAGTGCTAACAGTCTGGTATAAATACACATCCCGAAAATATGTCTTCGGATATATCGTAGGTTGTACGTTTTATATTTAATTGTATAGCTAACGCGTTAAGCACTCCGCCTGGGGACTACGACCGCAAGGTTAAAACTCAAAGGAATTGACGGAGACCCGCACAAGCGGTGGAGCATGTGGTTTAATTCGAATCTACACGAAGAACCTTACCAGCCCTTGACATTTTAGGCTAAACATGTTAGAAATAATATGCCACTTACAAAACGTAAGAATGCCTTGAACAGGTGCTGCATGGCTGTTGTCAGCTCGTGTCGTGAGATGTATGGTTAAGTTCCATAACGAGCGGAACCCTTACCCATAGTTGCCGAAAACAAATAATGAGTGGTTCTCTATGGGGACTGCTAACGAAAAAGTTAGAGGAAGGTGAGGATTACAACAAGTCATCATGGCCCTTATGGGCTGGGCTACACACGTGCTACAATGGCAACTACAAAGAGTCGCAATACTGTGAAGTGGAGCAAATCTCAAAAAGTTGTCTTAGTTCGGATTGTACTCTGCAACTCGAGTACATGAAGCAGGAATCGCTAGTAATCGTGGATCAGCATGCCACGGTGAATACGTTCTCGGGTCTTGTACACACTGCCCGTCACACCATGGGAGTCAGTTCTATCCGAAGATTCTAGATTTAGAATCCAATGTAGGATCGATGATCGAGGTGAAGTCGTAACAAGGTAGCTGTAGGGGAACCTGTGGCTGAAAACAAAAAAAATGTAGTCTTTAGTAAAGATTACAGTGCTTCAAGAAATTGAAGTAGTAAGAATTCGTTATTTGGTACTAATCAGTACTACAATTTGATTACTGGGTAAACCAGTATACCTCATTCTTTCTCATTTTCTTGTGGGGTTGGTGATTTTGGTAAAGATAAAACCTGTTGATGGTTACATCCATCTCTGATCACCAGAGACATTTTATTTCAGTACTATTAAATTTGATTACTCAATGTTTATATTTTTAATCTATACAAATACTATTAATCAATCACTTAATTAAACGATTATTCTGATACTTGTTGTTGTTTTTTTTAAAATTAATAGAAAGAATATAGTATCTGAAAGCATCCGGTGGATGCCTTGGTATGCATAATAAGTGACAGGAACATGGAAGTGATGAAATGTTATTTACCTCTAATTGAGGACCTTGGACGTTGATTCAAGGTGTCATGGACGCAGGGAACTGAAACATCTTAGTACCTGTAGGAAAATATATCTTAGATATTCTGTTAGTAGCGGCGAGTGAAACCAGATTTTGGCTAATATATTTTGATGTTGAACAACAATTGTTTGGAAAAACAAGCAACAGAGGTGATAGTCCTCACTTTGTTGGCATCAGAATTATGAATAAAGTAGAACGAGACACAACAATCTCGTCCGAAGATAGGAGGACCACCTTCTAAGCCAAAACATATATGCATAACCGATAGTGGACTAGTACCGTGAGGGAAAGGTGAAACAGAATCCCGAACAGGGTAGTGAAACAGATCCTGAAACCGGATGCTAACAAGCAGTCAGAGGATCCAAAGATCTGATGACGTACCTTTTGTATAATGGGTCAACGAGTTGTTGTTACAAGCAAAGCTTATAATTGAAATTAGGCGAAGCGAAAGCGAGTCCACAAAGGGCAAACAACAAGTTTGTAACTTCAAACCCGAAACCGAGTGATCTAACCATGGACAGATTGAAGGTTGATGTTTATCGACTGGAGGATCGAACCCGTACGTGTTGCAAAACGTTGGGATGATCTGTGGTTAGGGGTGAAAGGCCAATCAAACTCGGAGATAGCTGGTTCTCTGCGAAACCTATGTAGGTAGGTTGTTAGTCGTATCCCAACAGGGGTAGAGCTCTGGATGAATCGTTAAAATGAATAATTTTAATAAAATTCAACCAAACTTCGAATACTGTTGTCGAATTTAACTGATAATCACACTGCGAGCGATAACGTCCGTAGTGGAAAGGGAAACAACCCAGACCTTCGATCGAGGTCCTTAAATCTGAACTAAGTGAGAAAGGTGATGAATGTTCGAAGACGATCAGGATGTAGGCTCAGAAGCAGCCATCATCTAAGGAAAGCGTAACAGCTCACTGATTGATGGATTTTCATGCCGAAAATGTAACGGGACTAAGTTCAGTACCGAAGTCAAGGGTATTGCCAGTTCGAGCAATACGGTAGCAGAGCATTCCGTAGACCATGGAAGGCAACCCGTAAGGGTTGTTGGAGGCATCGGAAGCGAGAATGTTGACATGAGTAACGATAATTGAAAGTAAGAATCTTTCACACCGAAAGACCAAGGATTCCCATTCCAGGATGTTCCGAATGGGGTTAGCCGGTACCTTAGGCCAAGCGCAAGCGCATAACCGATGGCAATTCACGTTAATATTCGTGAGCCTTCAACAAGTGACTTAACTTAAACCTGTCAAATCTTATTGGATTTGGTTTGGCTTATGTTTAATTGTTAACAAGAAACAACTTGTAGATATAGACCGTACCAAAAACTGACACAGGTGGTTGGGTAGAGTATACTAAGGTGTATGAGATAATTGTGCTGAAGGAACTCGGCAAATTGTATGTGTAACTTCGGGAGAAACATAACCTGACTTTGGGAAACCAAGGTTGGGTATAATAGAAATGGGGGAAGCGACTGTTTACCAAAAACACAGGACTCTGCAAAATCGTAAGATGAAGTATAGAGTCTGACGCCTGCCCGGTGCTGGCAAGTAAAATCTAAAATGTTAATAGCGTTTTGATGAAACTCCATGTAAACGGCGGCCGTAACTATAACGGTCCAAAGGTAGCGAAATTCCTTGTCGGGTAAGTTCCGACCAGCATGAATGGCGTAACGACTTCCCCGCTGTCTCCAGCACAAGCTCAGTGAAATTGAAATCCCCGTGAAGATGCGGGGTACCTGCGGCAAGACGGAAAGACCCCGTGCACCTTTACTGCAACCTTGTATCGATGTACTTTGGTCAATTGTACAGTGTAGATGGTAAGTGATGACCGTTGGCCGTTAGCTCAACGTAAACTGTCAATGAAACACCATCCTGTTGTCAAACAATATCTTTATTACTGAAAGCCAATCTTGATGTAAGAAAATGCAAGGTGGGTAGTTTGACTGGGGCGGTCGCCTCCTAAAGAGTAACGGAGGTGTACATAAGGTAGGCTCATGACGGTTGGAAATCGTCAGTAGAGTACAATGGCATATGCCTGCTTAGACTGCGAGACAGACATGTCAAGCAGAGACGAAAGTCGGTCATAGTGATCCAATGTATCAAAGTGGAATGGACATTGCTCAACGGATAAAAGGTACGCCGGGGATAACAGGCTAATAACCCCTGAGAGTTCTTATCGACGGGGTTGCTTGGCACCTCGATGTCGACTCATCGCATCCTGGGGCTGAACAAGGTCCCAAGGGTATGGCTGTTCGCCATTTAAAGCGGTACGTGAGTTGGGTTCAGAACGTCGCAAGACAGTTCGGTCCCTATCTGCCGTGGGAAAAAGAATATTGACGGATCCTGTCTCTAGTACGAGAGGATCGAGATGGACATACCTCTGGTCTACCTGTTGTCGTTGCCAACCGGCATGGCAGGATAGCTAAGTATGGAATAGATAACAGCTGAATGCATCTAAGCCGGAAGCTAAACCGAAAATATATTCTATTAAGAGAAGTGATAGACTATCACGTTGATAGGCCAGATGTGTAAGTATGGTAACATATTTCAGCTAACTGGTACTAATATCTCGAAAACTATAAACAAACTGTTAACAACTAAAACTGAAAGAAGTAAATACTTATGCCCTTCGGTAATTTAGTTTAAGAACAACGACGCATTACCATGTTGAACATGAATAGTTAAAATCTTAAACACCTTGTTGTCCTTTCAGTTAAATGATAGGATCGAAGGTTTTACTGGTGGGTATTCCACCTTCCACATATGGAAGGGTATAGATAGATCTCATTAAATTCATGATTTATAAATCACAGGATCAAATTCATGTCTCCGTTGTATCATTCACTACTACTTTATGTTAAATTTTTAATAAATCAAAGACCAAACACACCAACAAACACATCGGTACAACATCCATGAACACAATTACCTATCACAAGTACAAGTTCTGATCCCAATTAAACTCTTCAACCAATGCATAAACAAAATATTCCAACCACAACCACCAATCTCAACTAAATATCATTGGTTTATTACTTACAACCTTATTATCTTCGTGAAACATACCATAGTTATAACATTTCTATATCCGTATGTTCTTTTATAACCCTTTCTTCGTTTAAACTTACAACACAAACACCCAACATCAACAAAACTACCAATTACTTTACCCAAAGCCAACCAATTGTTTCCATCATCATAGATCAGATCATTACCGCATTTAAATGTTAAAACTTTTGCGACTACAACGTTCCTATGATTAACAACACCATCAGTCCTCAATCTTATTAACATATTCCGAGATATCCTATATTGGTTATTATTTAATTGGATAAACATGGCTGTTTCGATAACTTTACAAATTCCGACATCACGTCTAATCAAACAAAATCAACACTAATCCGAACTTAATACTACCATCTCCTTCTTTTAAACCATGTTGTTTCTAGTTATCAATCAATGAAACGAACAGATTTCCGATTGAAGATTACTTTTTATAACTTATAAGAACTAAACACCAATAAACAAACAAAGTTGTCAACATGTTGTTGATTACATGGTAACACCTGTCATAATACCAAAAACTGACATGTTTTCATTGGATGTTTGGTCGAGCCATTACAACACGGACACAATTTATGTTTTAATCTTAAATCTAAACATCAGATTTTAACACAATTACAAATACACATGTTCAAGCTAAACCTCTAATTCCCCAAGATTTGGATCTCCAACATCGACATAATTGATATTATTAATTAGTATACTTTATAACTACTAACATTATCAAAGGTTGATTAAACCAAACGCCAACACACATGTTAACATCATAAGCTCTCATTGGCCAATTCTGTCCCTATAAATTACTATTAAAAAACAAAAACCAAAACATCGAAACGTTTAATATAAATCTGAAATAAACCAAATGGCTTATACTATAAAGATATTTGGACCAAACGTTGTAGCAAAACAATTAACCCCTTATTTAAGATATCAGTTATCTTAACATGTTGTCAAAAATCAGAACAATCCGACATCGAACTCATAACTACATTATTAAATACTATAAACAAAACATGTAACCGTTGGCTTTAATTATTTAAAATAACAACATCCCAACAAATATCACTTAAACATGCCAACCACCCTTCTACTCGTTGGATTTTGGTCTCCGGATTATAATAATTTATAAAATTAACAGTTAAATCCTATACAGATAAACATTTCCATGATTAGAACTGCACTGATAAAAGAATACACCCTTTGATGTGAAGATCTGTCACATATTAGAAACATTATAAGCAAGTGATTTATAAGAATAACATCGATAAGTTTAACCAATATACTCATACGTTTGATTTATGGTATTTTTGTTTGTTGGTGGTATGTAAATTATAAGTTAAAACCATTCTATCGTATAATAAGAAGATTAAAACGAAAAACAAAGAAAGTAATAAGATGAACTTGAAAAAAAATAAAAATTATCTTAACTCCAATATCAATTCTGTTATATTCATTGACAGATTATAGGTGGTTAACATTTTACATCATCGTTTTAGCCAAACTCTTCGATAATCTATGTAAACGAGAAGATGAACGGGAATATTACGAGAACTACTATGAAAATGATGAAGAAGACTATGAAAATAAAGATGAAAAAAAATAACGAAGATCAAAATGGTTAAAGAAACATAAACATGTTTAACCTGTCTGATAAATTTTGATTAACAACATCCAGATATAAATTATGGAGATAAACATATTCAATAAAAACAACGAAGTAACAATCTGAATCATCTACTTATCTAATAACAACCCATAAATAACTAACAGAATCAATTACTTAACCAAAATTAAAACAAAAACCAATAACAATACTAGCTGATGGTACCACTTAAATAAAAATATTCTGATGAATATGGATAATGGATTCATGAACAACATTCCTCGTTAATTAGATTAACAATTCCATTCAAGAATACATCTGAGATGATAAAGAATAAGAAAATACCAATGGAACACATGATACGCTGACAACAAATAGATCTATGTGTTGCTATTATGCATGTTGGAACGATCCGATAAAACAATAGTAACATATATCGGGGATTAATGGTATTAACATCATAGTTTCTATGTATACTCATAGCCAAACGATCACACATTGGTGGTGGATTTTGTTTCTAGTCCTTTAAAACATTTCTGTAAGATGTTCTTAACAGAATTCAGTATCTATTGTTGACTTCTTCAATTCAATAGATGAATATAAGTCTAATAGACATTACTTAGAATCAATACCAAGTTATATTTATTTGAAATCACTGTGTTCGAACAGTTCGAGATATTAGATGTTCGGTCAATCTGTAAATACATAAAGCCAACGTTCAAGCAGGTGTATTATATCAATGGATAATTCATGAGCAACACCCTTAATATCTAAGCCAGTAATACAAGGAGTCGATATATCGATTTGTGATTTAACTAAATACATAACAGGATGTTCGGATGTTGTTCTCGGATCGATATTTACAACAAAAAAAATCTTCGATTAGCATTTAATAACTCCGAAAGTCTTATCGGAACAACAAGTAGTAGTTACAATTACATCCTGATTTTTTTTTCTAAAAGTTTAGAACCAATCCTCGTTCAATCACATCATTACCATAATTTCGTTGTTAAAGGTCTGTAAATATTTAACCACATCATGTCATACAAGTCATTTGTTCAGTCTGATTTTACCATAATTTTCAGATCATAAACTCCAGAAGAAAAGATTACAAATAAAGTAATAACATAAATATCAGTTTACTCCTAAAACAACAAAACTGAAGATTATAAAGAGATTATTACAATGGTATTAAAATAATTGGATTAGAATGGTTATGGAAAAGATGTAAAAGCTTAACAGCAATGGCTGATACTAAAAAACAACAACATTCCAAGTGAATAACCAACAATCCGAATCATAAGATTATAGGATCGGCTTTGAAAACATTAATGACTTGATAAATGATTTTGATAATATAATTTAAACATGTTAACAACAAAAAAACATAAATCCGATCAAATTTTAGAGATAAACAGTTAAACTTAAATTAAAACCTTTATTAAACTGTTATTAAAAGTTACAACAGTGTAAAACAAATAGATTAAACAAAACTGGATAACAGATTAGCAGTAATTAATCTCATTTCCATGAAAATATAAATACATCGAATTGTATATAAATCTTATATTATAATTATAAAGATATATTAATAATAATTTAAAACAACCAAACACCAGAACCACAAGTTTGTTAATAATACCGATGTTGGATGTTATAACATAATAAAACTTACCGTTAACAACAAAAGCATAAGATAAAATGATCTAGATAAAACAAAACATCGAACATTTACATCAACATTGGATTAAATTAATACCGAAACAAACAAAAACATGAGGATGTTGCTTAAAATAGAATCAAACTGTTAACTATTATAAGAAAACCTGTTAAAACCAACATTTAACCCTATGTTTTACTAAATCAACATTTAAATTGACCACTTATTATCAAAAGATGTTCTTGTTAATAGATGGGATATATTATTCTATTAAACTAATTGCTATTGATAAGATTAAAACGTGAAAAAAACAATGGGGAACACTATATGTGAATAACGAATCCATAAATCCGACAACTGAAAACATCTACACATATAGAAACATCTTAACACTACCATGTTTAGATTCTAGATCTTGATGTATACGTTTGAAGTATGGAATGGATTATTCCTTTAAAATAAGAACATTTCTATGCTTAGAAGTTGTGAATAAAAGATTAGAACTTAAACAAGTTAAAGAAATACTTAGAAAAAGGTATCAATTGTTCAGAGATTCAACAAATAACATCATATTAAGAAAAATATCATGAACAGAATCGTTAGGAAGATCTGTATTAAGACTTAACAACTTAAAACAAACAAAATTATTAGTTAGAACATTATCAGTTATTAAATTTACATTAACATCTAAGCTAATAAAATCGAAAAATTTAACTAATATATTCAAATATGAAAGAAGTTATAAAGTAATATCGGCATTAACATCAAAGTTCAATCTCAATGTTCATAAATTTATATTTAACATAAATCTACACTTCAATTCGAGATCTATTGTGATTTACAACGATGTAAATGCATCAGAATTTAAAAAACATCACTTCGTTGGCTTAATAATTAATCATCTTAATAAAATTAGAAAACATAAAATCACTTCATTGAGATATTCGTATTATTTAATTGTTAATAGATTATCCAATATATGTCTAATTGGAACTGATTTAAATTTAATTGTGTTAACTACTAAATTTATTGAACTACTGATAAAAGTCCAACTAAAAACGACAAAACTATTAAAAACCTTATCAAAACCAGAGCTATTCTTAGAATGAAGAAACATTTCTATGCTTAATTATATTTATTTGAATTATTTGTTATCATTTACCAAAATAAAATCCGATCACAACCACTATGCATTAATTAATTTCAATATTTTTATTATTAATTCTTTAAAACACGTACCAAACGTCCACCTTAAATCATTTACATCTATCTATTAACCAATCTTCTACATCTGTTACAAAAGTTCTGGTACTTAACACCGATCTTGATTCAAACAAGACCACAAATCTCAACATCTCCACTTTCCATTATCTTCTTTGAGTAAAGAATATTTAATTTAATACTTTCAGATATATCATTGGAACTTATGTTTTTAAATAATTTTAATTTACTGACATCACTTACTATTATTGTTACTACGACCAGTTTATTTTTTATTAAATCCTTATCAAATAATACTTCATTAACAACACCTTTTATTACATTAATTAGTTCAAACTGCAATGCAACCATAGAATTAAATCAATTTGATGGTAAATTTCAAATAACACAGTTATAAATCTTAAGTTGATCAAAAATATTCTTATACCGTGTTGGTAAAATTGGATTAAGCCATTTGCATATCTGTGTTGTCCAACAATTTATAACATATAAACAATTCATTCTTTTAGCAGAGTATCTAAACTGACAATATAGTATACGTTTCGATAATTCAAAATAATCTGAGGATATATCTTTACATATACCTCCAATGAGGTTCAATATGTCATAATATAAACAATTATCATAAAGATAACGGATTTTGTTGTTTCAGATAACTAATTTATGTAAAATAAATCTGTCGATCTGACGTAACAATCCTGGAGCCAATTCAAATTCAGGTTCCATAACATTAAGTGCTCATTTTATTACATTATCTATTCTATATAACATTTCTACCATTTTCAATGATCAATTACCCTCTATTATCCTGTTTTCTGATAAACCAAAGCCAGAAACCCATCCTCTTGAAACGTTGTGGTCGTTGTTTATTATTTCATTTACTGAAATTCCAACAATAGATTTCGACATCTTTTTAAAATCAATATTCAAAGCAAACGGATGTGTTATCAATAACCTTATTGGCATCTTATCCTCTAATATAGTACTGATTATTAACAATGTTTGAAATCATCCCCTATGTTGATCTACACCTTCGATAACAACATCCCAAGGTAATCTACCATTCCTTAATTTATAAACCATACCCGCATCAAACCATACATCCAAGACATCATTTACCTTCGATCAATTGAATCTGTTATATCCATCATATAAAATTTTAATTTCTGATCAATACGAACCCATTTCTTTCTCAAATAAATCTCATAACCTTAAAAATAAATTTTTATCATAGAGTATCTTATTAAATTTACCTCTTACCAAACAAATAGGTGTTCCCCAAACACGTTGACGTGATACAATCCAATCTGCCCTAGTTCAAATTAGTTTAACGATTAATTCCTTATGTCATTGAGGTCTAAACCTTATATAATTAATAATCTTTTCGATTGCCATCTTTTTGTTGTAATCCAATTTTATATACCATTGAGGACTAACACAATTAATTACCAAAGAATTCGATCTTGTTGATCTAAGACACCGTTTATTCACTTCAACACAATTATGGATAAGCGAACAGGCTATAAGCTTATTTATCACATGTTTTTGTCCAACCAAACAATTAGTTATAACATCGATTGTCAATTTTTTAAAATATTTGTTGTTGTAGGTCAAAAAATTTCTTTTATATCCAGTTAACCTTACAAACCTGTTTAATTTGTTTGTTACATCAACGATTGATGTTTTAGTTCCAAAATCAACAACTATTGGCATATTTCTTTGATTAAAAACATTGAAAACATTAAAAGTAGTCATTACTTCAGCAGGTATTGGTCCATATAACCACGATTGATCATACTTATTTCTTTCTAACAACAAGATTGATCCATGTTCTAATCTTTTAAAATTTAATCCATTTACAGATACATTAACATATGTTCCTCATGGCAATGACCATAACATACAATTTCTAACCTGTATTCTTGATCCTAACATCCTGAATCTTGGAACAAAAAAATTAACCAACAATTCCAATAACGTTGGTGTTGATGTTATCTTAACTTGTCGTCTTTTAGATATTACACCACATACTTCACCTTCAAAACTATCAACCATTGAATCAGTAATATCGATATCTGGTATGCTGCTGTTATCTGTTATCGATCAAGCTGAATATTTCTTACCAAACATTATTATTCCTGTTTTAACAAGGTTATAGATTCTATCAGTTATCATCTTTTGAGCAGTACAAAGCTCAACTGTCTGTGATTTATAGCAACGGATTCCAAACATTTTGTGTTGCAATGCCTGTGTTATGGCTCAGTTTAATGAATATATCTTACATAAGAATGATAAATATCTTCTGTTCTTTGTTTTGGCTATTACTTGCAGTTCAATAGGTAATCCATGGCAATCCCAATTGTGTTTGATGCTCGAAGATTTTCCAAGTTCTTCATTGGCCTTGATACAAATATCTTTCAGTATTTTGTTTACCATGTGACCTAGATGAAGTTCACCGTTTGCAAATGGTGGCCCATCTAATACCCTAAACCTTTTTCTATTCAACATTCCAACAAAATTACAACCGCTATTACTTCGTTGATAACATGTATACCTAACATCTATAACATTTTCTTGTTTTTGTAACATGTTAATATTAAACATCTGTACTAATAGTCTGTTTTAATCAAAGTTATTTCTAAACATCGATAGATTCAATAACAAATGGATGTATCGTTTTAAATCCGATCATTTAAGTTTATGTTATTAAACAATATGAGTTCTAAATTAAATTTAAAGCTATTAAGTGCATGGACGTTGGTTTAATTTATAGATGTAGTTACAAGTATTCCAATTAAAACTGATTTAATTCTACATGATTGGAGTAGAAATACTCAATATCCATGTAATGATTTGTTCGGAATAACAACGGTCATAGAGTATTAATTAAGGGTAAAAAAAAATAGAGTTAAAACGAATAAACGATGTTAAATCCGTCTTTTATCAGCATCTATTTGATTAGATATTAATTTATAAACATAAAAATGTGAACAAAAAAAATTAATGGTTAAATATGAAAAACTACCAATGATGTTGATATAAAATTTACCATATTTTGTCAGGTGTTAATAATATTACTACCTATGTTAGTATTTAAAAGAACAATAACAACAGGTTAAGTGAACAAACATGTTTATAATTATAGTATTATCCATCTGATTCATGGATTGTTGGCTTTAAATAGGTTATGGTTAATGTAAACACAACAAAGATGTAAATGATGGTATCACATGTAGGTTATATGTACGTTGAAATGACAAACGACTAAACATGTAGGTTTTAAATCTTATCAATATTGGTATAGATTGAGTAATGTGAATTAAATTAGAGTCTTATATTAAGATTTGATTCATTTTATAAGGATTATTTAGTCTACTCATGAGTTTATGAGTTGAAATTAAACTGAAAAGACCTAATTCAACACAGATACTTGTGATTAAATAGATTATTGGATATTGTTTAAAATAATAACGATTGAGATTAATATCTCGGATCAAATGTCCAAGAGTTGATAACAACGTTTCAAGCAACAATGAACCAATCATCTTTTTTGATCTCCAACGCCCAAATGGGTTTAATTAACTTATCTTTTTTAAGAAAAATTAAATAAATATAAATAACACATCGTAGAATAAGCTTTTACTTGTTAGTTCGTTTAACATTGGCAACATATATTCCAGATTAGGCTTATGTAAATCAAACATTGCTAGTTTGTATCCAATAGACCGTTAGTTTAGAACTTACATTTTAACATTTGATTGAATTTATTTTTTAAATATGTCGTTTTAATATATTTAGTTTGTATTTTTTAAAAAAAAGATAGACATCTATCTGCTACCTGGTTTTTTCGTTGTTTTGATACAGGATTTACAACGGTCATAATAATTTCTAGTTAATTTTAGAGATTTTTATATTTGTAACGAATTGTTAATCTTCTACTTTTTTTAACATTAATATTATTTATTTGGTATTAATATAAGTTATTATTCCAAATTTATATAACATAAATACATGTTATTATGGTTTAAAACTCCAAGAAAAACCATAGGTTTGGTATGGAAATGAATTAATCAGTAACATTTTTAGGTTTAATCAAGTTAATTACTAATATAATATTCAAATAAAAACAACAAGTAGATATAAATTCTAAATGTAACAATACGTCAACACTTAGATTTCATTTTAACTGATGAACAATAAGCTTATTTATATTATTATTCTGGGTATAAAATATCTAATCCTATATTGAGTTAATTTATGATTTAAATGTGTAAATTTATTTCAATACAACAGATTAAATATATATATATATAAATCTTATTAATATTGAGCATAAATGTTTCAATCTTGTTGCGGCTAATGGCATTATCATGTTAATTTTATTGTTATTAAAGGCCTATTAGTGGTATTATTCATCGTTATGTACCAATGTTCCAACGTTTTTATATATATATACTAAATATTTAGTTAATTGTTATAGAAATATCTAAAATTGATGGTTAATTCCAACAGGTAGACATTTTGGCGTTTGATCAGATAATCCAACGTTTGATTAAAATTTATTACATTAACATGTCAAGGTATTTGTAATTATTTTTGTATTAAAATTTTAGTATCAACATGATAAGTTATTAATTCATATGAATTTTAAGATAAACAACAAGTGAATAATTTTGTCGTAATGTTTACATAATTTACTACAATAATCGGATTAGTGACAACATGTTGTGTTCGGGGTTAGTAGTTAATTAAAACAATTTATATCAAAAGTAATGTTTATTTTCTGTAATAAAAGATATATTGTTGGACTCGATACAACGAAGAGATGTATATTTTAATGTTAAGGGTTAGAGAATTTCAATTAAATGTTCATGGATGTGTTTCATGTTTTGGTAATGTTTATTATTATTTTTAGTTAAAGGTACAACAATCTATAATAGATAGAAGGTAGTTATACTTATTAGTGGGCGTTAATTTGTAATATATAAATGATAAAATTGGAGGATAATTGTTTAATAAATGAAAATATTTGGTTAAAACGTTATAAATATAAAAAATAAGATAAAACAGATATATATCCGATGATGGATTTGTTTTTAACAAAAAAATAACGTTGTTAATGGGTTAATCTATTAAAAATTATAACAGATTATCTTAATAAGCAATTCAATGTCAAAATTTTTGACCGATGTCCGTTATATTTGTTTTGGTTCTTTCATTTGAGGTATAAAAATGGTGTTTATTGGTAATATATAAATGAGTAGTTATACACTTTTGGGGTAGGTGTTTTAAGTAATTATAAATGTTTATGTTTGATTTTTTTAAAATGTTATCAATTTTGGTATATTATGTCATAATATTGAATTATCAAACAAAAAAAGACATAAATTAGAATAATTTATTATATGTGTTTATTTAATTCACGTCGATTTACTACTCTAATTATAACAATGAAATAATGAATTAATTGTCATAATATTTAGTTTTGTTAGTATAGATATTAGATGTTTTTTAAAAAAGCTGGAATAAATTTGATAGATTTAAACATATATTGGTATGATGGATGATTTATAACTAATAATAATATGTATAATTATTTTAACAAAGTATTAATAATATTTATTCAATTAAAATTATTAAACAAATAGACAAAATGTTGAACTAATATGTGAAGTTTGGTATAAACGCCAAATATATCATGGACGTTGTAATTGTAAGATAATTTTGTGAAGCATTGGATAATTATAGGTTATCAATGTTTATGGTTCAATGTTTTATCTTTATAAGAATAAATTTACATGATTATAATTAAATGTTATGACATGTAGTAATTAATGTTAAACGGTCGTTGATTTTTTTGATAAAATATATATTATAGTGACTGAATTTTGTTAAATATTTCAGATTAATACTATTACGAGGTATTAATTTTAATACTTTTATAGATGTCTGATACCGACTAATTAATAATCGATCAGTTCTTTCTTTAAGTTAAATACAATTGGTCCTGATTTGTTTCAAATGTTTATAATTTTAAGTATTAATAAAGATAATTGAGATATTTATGATAATTACAGTAATGATTTGGTTCCTTAGTGACCTAAAATTTAACATCTACATTAAAATAAATGTTACAACGTTGTAACGGTCGTTATATTTGGTATAATCACACTGGTTATGTCGGGATTTGTCTGATTAGATTGTTTTTTAATTAAAAAGGATTTTAATAACTAATATTAACAGGATGTATAGTTTATATAGATGTTTGTTAATAAAAATGGTAGTTAAATCAATGAAATTTCGGTTAATGGAACAAACATTTGACCGTTTGATCGGGACTTAGAGCCAACATCCGAAGATATGATTTTACGTTGGCAAAATATATTAGCCAATAGAATGGGATTGACACGTTTGATGGTATTATGACAAATTAGATGAATATTTTGAAGATTGGTATTAATCAAGTAGCTTTAAATAACTTTAATTCATAATTATTATACTAATATAAATGGTTGGAGGTTGTAAACCTAACGTTGTTTGTTATCATTTTTTTGATACAACGTTCGATATTTGTTTAATTTTATCTTTTAACAGTTATTTAAAACTGAGAGTTATAACAACTTAATCTTTAAAACATGAAATATAATAACAACAAAATAAATAGTTTAAATCATAATTTTGATTGATTGAAGATAAAATTGTGGAACAACGTTGTGTTATTGAGTATAGGTTTGGATAGTCTGAACGTGATTATTGATAAAATAAAACTATCAGTATTTAGTAACTATGTTGTTCTTGGTATTTGTTTTAAAAAAAGTATTACAAAAGATGTTATATTAAAATGATATGTTAAATCAACAACTGATAGTATCGAACTGTTGGTATTTAAGTCAAGGATTAGAGAGTTTATCTATGAAACATTTATTGATAAGTGTGAATTCATGAAGATAAAGCTCAATGATTTGTTATATGTGAGTATATTTGATTCAAATGAAACTATTGTAAACCTTGATACCAAGAAATTGTTTAGATGTTTACATGAAACCAAGGGTGTTAGTACTACAATGATTGTAAATCAAGTAAACTTTCAACGGAATTTAAAATATAACCTTAACAACAAGGTAAAAGAGTATATAAATCAGGTCAATGTTGTTACTGATTTAACAGAACAGTATGAAACGATGAAGAAACGTTTGTTGGTTGAGGTTAATATGCCAAGATTAGTTATAGAGAAATGGAAAACAGATATAAATTGATAACAGAAATACAAAACAATGCGGTTGTAGCTTAATGGTAGAGTTTAAGAATGTGGCTCTTGAAGTGGCGATTCAATTCCGCCCAACCGTACTATTACTAAAACATATTACATCATGGTTAATGTCCAATCATCTTTTGATTATAAATGTTTTCTCTGAATGTTTAAACGGATAAATGGATAACAAGAATTGAAATAAGATATTTGATGTTTTTTATTTAATACGGGTGTATAATAGCTTATGAGAGAGTAGTTGTTATAAAAAAAAGGATATAGACCGTTAGATCTGATAACATATAACCATTAAATGTTATGGCTTTTAAACACTGAAGATAAACGACCTCTTGGTTTAAGATCTATTGATCTTCATCCTTCTAGGGATTATAATATTTTATAAATTTGTTTGATCTGATTAAATAGCTTATGAATTAGAAAACAAACTGTTGGAACAAAAAAAAGGTAGGGAATAAATGATGAGATATAGATGTAGGAATAACGGATTATTTCTCCGATTTAATGTATATGTATATGCTATCTGTATCATTTGCTGATAATGTCGGATGAGAATTAATGTTATTAATTGTATAATGACCGTTGGTTATGAATAAAAATAAATTAGTTAAGTTATGACATAACGACATGTTCTACTCATAGGAATAAAACAAAAATAGAAAGATATTAATGAGTAATTGGTAATAGTGACATAAGTGCTATCAATTGTTCATCTTAGTCGGAAAAATCAAAGATAACATTGACATGATTGGGTTGGAATTTAATCAACTATAACATAATGAAGTTAGAATAATAGAGAAAAATATAGATGTTATCCAGTGATGTTGAAGTGCTTAACTAAACAACAGAATTAAGATAAATCAATGAGAATTTATTCAATGTTAACAAAAAAAAAGAGGTAACTTGTTTGTCGAACATCTTGTTGTAACTATGATCGAAGTTCAGATTAGAATTGTTATTAATACCTAAATATGAAATGGAATGAGATGTATTAGAAACTAAAACGTATCCTATGTGAATTAATCTGCTTGAGAATAATCAGACATCTAATATAAAACAAAATTTGGTTATAAACAGAATATTATTTGTATTAATTCTAACTATGTTAGTGGTTTTGAGGTAGAAAGATGTCTATATTTGTTGGAAAACCATTAAATTGACAAACAGGGTTACAACGGTCAGCAACACCAGTAATGAAACAAATAAATCAGCTTATGAGTTTTACAAATGTATTGTTATCTCCAATATTAGTGTTTGTTGTAATAGCAATTATAATTTTGTGTTACAAAAACAATGGAAATACTGTTATATCACAAACAAATAACAACTTACCTTTAGAAATCATATGAACAATTATACCAATTATGATTTTATCCAGCATATGTGAACCATCGTTTAAAGCATTGAAGTATCAGATGTCTCAGAAGAGGTTACCATTTATTACTGTAAAAGTAACAGCACATCAATGATATTGAAATTATGAATATAACTTAATTGGTAATAAATTTAATTATAATTCGAATATATTGAAACAACAACATAGGATTGGATTTAAGAAAACTAATTTAGGTCTCTATCCTGAACTATTGGCAACAGATTATGAACTTGTTGTACCTACTAGAAGGGTGATTAGAATATTGATAACATCTGATGATGTGATTCATGGGTTTGCTGTTCCATCGTTTGGTTTAAAAATAGATGCAATTCCAGGAAAACTGAACGATGCTTGGATCAAGGTAAGTACTCCTGGTATATATTATGGCCAATGTTCAGAATTTTGTGGTAAAGATCATGCATTTATGCCAATTGCTGTTCGGGGTGTATCACAAGAAAGATTTAATAACTGGTTGAAAGTGGCAAAATCCGATCTAGATAAAGCATTTAGAATAATGAGACATGGATCATAAATTTAATAAGTTAACAGATTACATCGAAGATAACATATTTCGATTGATATTAAACATTTATGATACTGTGGTATTTGTTAATGATTGGTTAAGAAAAAATACTATAAATGTTATTAATTCGTTAATGCTTTGGGATCATGTTAGGATAGGCAGATATTATATATTTTTTTCTGTGATATTTGGTACAATTGCTGCGATAATATCGATCTTGATGAGGACTGAGTTAAAACATCCTGGAATACAGGTTTACAACAAAATTGCCAGATTAATATATAAAGATGGAGATATAGAGGATAAAGCTAAACATTTATATAATTCTTCGATGACAGCACATGGTCTAATAATGATATTTTATATGTTAATGCCAATGCTTATCAATGGTATGGGAAGTTTATTAATACCAAAATTGGTCATGTCCAATGATTTGGCTTCAAAGGTAGCAAGTTTATGTTCTTTCTTTATTTTGATGTTGTCAGGATTAGTTGCAGTGGCATCGATGTTAACAAAAGGTACATTAAATGATTATGGTTCTGCAACAGGATGGACTTTATATCCTCCGTTATCTAATGCCAATTACCATGCTGGTAGGTCAGTAGATTTGGTTATATTTGCAATTATATTAGCTTGTATTTCATCTGTAATTACTTCATCAAACTTTATTTCAACAATTATAACGAAGAAAGATAGAAGAGTAAGACTTGTTAAAATGTCACTTATAGCTTGGGCGTTGTTGATTTCATCCTTATTATTAATAATAACAATGCCAGTGTTAATAAGTGCTGTTACAATGTTGTTTTTAGACAGAAGATATAACACTGTTTTCTATGAATCTCAAGCAGGAAGTGATCCCACGATGTTTCAACATTTGTTTTGGTTTTTTGGACATCCGGAAGTCTATGCATTAATACTACCAGCATTTGGAATAGTAAGTGAAATTATATCTAAATTTTCAGGTAAACCAATCTTTGGAAGATCTGGTATGATATTATCAATGATGTCTATAGCATTAATAGGTATGGTTGTTTGAGCTCATCACATGTATACTGTAGGACTTACGTTTAAATCGATAAAATATTTTGTAATTTCAACAATGGCGGTTGCTGTTCCAACTGGAATTAAAGTGTTTTCTTGACTTGGTACTATGTGAGGTGGCAATATTCGTTTGAAATCTCCTATGATATGGGCATTAGGATTTGTTATACTGTTTGTTGCAGGTGGTTTAACTGGAATACAATTAGCCAATGCTGCTTTGAGTAAAGCGTTGCATGATACTTATTATGTTGTTGCTCATTTTCATTACGTGTTGTCTGTTGCATCGATATTTGCTGCCATGGCAGGATGATATTATTGGTTTCATAAAATATTTGAACGAACATATAGTGAAAATTTATGTATATTACATGCTGTTATAACATTTATAGCTTCAAACATAACATTTCTACCTCAACACTTTCTAGGATTAGCTGGAATGCCGAGAAGAAGTATAGATTACATCGAAGCTTATAGCGGTTGGAACAAAGTGTCAACATATGGTGCATATTTTGGCATTATTGGTATTTTGTTGTTTTTTTATATTATTATAGACTCCAAAATCAGAGGTAAAACATGTATTAAGAGTCCATGATAAAGATGTCATCGATAAGTTCAGGTCTGATTTATGGAATTAGTATCATAACGTTTGTTTCCATGGGTGTTTTCTGTTTTTTAATGGCAAAATTATATAAAATAACATGTGCCAGGTTTGGTTTAGCTGGAATTCCAAAGAAAGGAATTAATCTTAATAAGAAATTACATCATAAACCTGTTCAAATAGAATTTATTACTCAAATAGATAAAACGTTACCATGTGTTTTTGAATGTAGTATAAATCGTATAATTTTAATACCTGGAGAAGTAATAAAGGTTAATTATAAACTGAGAAACAAAATTAATAACTATTTTGTTGGTGAAGCGATTTACAACATCACACCATTTGTAGCAAGTAAATATTTTAATAAATTACAATGTTTTTGTTACAACAAGATGATAATACCTCCATGTTCTAATATTGTTTTGCCATTGGTGTTTTACATTAACCCGAATATAACCTTCGATGAAGGTACTAAGAACATAGAAAAAATAACCTTAACATATATTCTGAATAATATGGGGAAATGATAGAATCAATTCTAACAGTACTTATTACGTTGTTAATTATGTTGGTAACTAGCATGTTGGTTCTATGATCTTATATTAATAATTTAAAAAATAGGAGATATAACATAAGGTTCATGTTGACTAAAGGAAAGAGGATTAGTAATTTTCATAATACTGAGTATACCGTATTTAAAACTCTCTTTATTAAACTTATGCAGTTTATTATGAAGAAAAATTATAGATTACATATTGCTATTGTGTCCATTTTAGTGATGATTCAGGTAATGGAACTCAAATGGGCATTTAATCAGTGTTTGGTTTTTTATGATCAGTTTGAAGTGTTGGTATTAACATTGATGTTTATTAATACGATAGCTGGGTTATTTATATTATTCATCAGGTACAACGTTGTAAATATAATAAGTTTGAGATATTGACAAATATTAGGTTTTCTATGAGATATGTATTATATTTTTCTTGCAAAGTATTAATTTAATATCTGCCTGAATAAAATTCTACTACGGATTCAGGATTCATGGTAACTGGATAAGTTTTGTTGGTATATTTCGGAGTTTTTATTAACTTAAATGTCAGATATCGATAACAACATTCGATATGTTTCGGAACATCTGATTCAGAATTTAATATACTTTGTTTTATCAGCATTGAATTAATACATTTCGGACGTATTCTGAAGACATCTCCAACGTTGCACTCATGTGAACATATGTTTACTTCTTTATTATTAACTAATATATAACCATGATTTATAAGTTGTCTGGCAGCTCTGAATGATGGAGCTAATTTGGCTCTATGTACTAATACATCTAACCTCATTTCTAACAAACGGACGATATTAAGAGCAACGTTGCCATTTAGTTTTAGAGCTTTTATGTATACTTTTTTAAATTTCGATTCTGTTAAGTTAGAATAATAAATCTTCATCTTTTGTTTTGCTAACAGTCTGATGCCATAATCTGTTAGACGTTTCTTTGGTTTGTTGCCATGTTGTCCCGATCCATAGTTTCGTTTATTTAAGCTTGATCTTCTAGAGTTTCAGATGTTTTCACCAATTCTTCTGTCAAATTTAAATTTAGGTACCTTTCTTCTATTCATGTTAAGTTCTTAGTAATGTGGTAAACATTGAAGATACTAACAACTGATCAATATATTCATGGGATTTTGTAATCAAAATGTTGTCTGTTATGTTAATCGATGTTTTTTTATTAAACAACTCAGAGCTATACTATAAAAAGTATTTTAAAGGGGTATAATAGTTAATAAAATATAAGATATGACTCGTTGGCATTGAAATCGTTTGTCTCGGACATGGATGTTGGGTTTATTTAGTTTATTTTTTAAGTTAAGAATAGCCATTTGTATTAATAATTGTGGTATTCGGTTGCTAAAATGTATTATAATTTGTTATTATCGGTCTCATGATCTGAATGATGGTTGTTAATGATGTAATTTCAGATAGTTTTGTTGTTGTTTTTTATTAATGAATTGGTAAGTATTAATCCTGTAATAAATAAACTACTTAAAATTGGTATTGTTATCCTCTGTCTTATGTTTAGTCATGGTTCTGATACTCAATTTAGGAAACCAATTACATCTCGAGAATATTGGTGGATGGTATGTGGAGCATAGAAGTTGTCTTTGACACATTTATAGGCCAACGGTGGTCTCATAGCAGTCCAACCACTTTCTAGACCTTTGTTTTGATATAGATTACTTTCATTTCTTATA
This sequence comes from Candidatus Hodgkinia cicadicola, assembly GCF_002774925.1. Taxonomy (NCBI): domain Bacteria; kingdom Pseudomonadati; phylum Pseudomonadota; class Alphaproteobacteria; order Hyphomicrobiales; genus Candidatus Hodgkinia; species Candidatus Hodgkinia cicadicola. The sequence goes on along the minus strand of NZ_CM008783.1, from coordinate 12,468 downwards.
ATAGTATTACCATAACCAGTTAAAAGATCATATATTCATTGAACCGATCTGTATTTTGTTACTAAAGATAAGTCTGGAGGCAACGATCCATTGTTAAAACGTTTGGCTTGTATAACTGATTTGTATGGCAACTTAAAATAATCGATTATTCTATATTTTTTAACTAACAAAGCTGCTTGTTTGTGAGTGTATCCCAATTTAAGTAGATCCATAAGCTTGAAAAGCTTAAGAGAATGGCAATTAATACATATTTGTCTGAAAACGTTGAAACCACGTTTAATTTGACCTATTTTGAAGCTAATATCCAATATCTCTTATGGTTCTTGTTGATAAATGAAATAATTCTTATAACTAAAGGTAGAGAAATAAATCCTAGATATCACAACACACACGCTTTGGATAATTTAGAGATCAGTTTTGTATACCTATATTTACCTGTTAATCCCAAGAAGATAAGACTGATGAATGCGGTTATAGTATGTAATCGGTAACTTCTTGTTGTTATATTTGGTAGTTCTTTATTATAAATATATGGGATAAGCACCAAGGAGGATAGAAGTACTGTTATCGAAGTTATACCTAACATCTTTGATTCAAAGGTTTTAAGTATTGAATAATAAGGTAAGAAATACCATTCTGGTTCAATATCAGTAGGAGTTGAATAATAGTCAGCTGGGATATAACTTAATTTATTCAGTATTATATTTGGATAGATTAAACATAGAACATACATTACAAATAACACAATAATACAGGCAATTATATCTTTAGCAATAAAATTTGGATAAAGATCTTCAAATGATTTTGATATTGGTAATCTGTTCGCTATTGGACTTGTTTGACCTTTAATATGTACTAATAACAGATGTATTATGATAAAAAATAAACATATAAATGGAAATATACAATGAAAAACAAAGAATCTCCTAAGTGTTGAAGCACCAACTGAATATCTTCCTAGTAATATTAGTCTTAGAGGTTTACCAACAATCGGAATTGAACCTATAAAGTTCGTGATTACCACAGCAGCCCAGTATGACATTTGGCTTCAGCTTAGAACACTGCCAAAGAACCCGATCAGAATCATGATCAAATGTATTATACTACCTGTTAGCCATATTATTTTTTTGGATCCGGAATATGCTTTATAATAAATTCCTTTAAATATATGTAAATACAACAACAGGAACAACGCAGATGATCCGCAAACATGTAAACTTCTCACTAATCATCCGTATTTAAATAATCTTTCGGTTCTATGAATAGATAAAAATGCCAATCTGGTTGATGGTTTGTAGTGAATAGCTATTGAAATTCCTGATACTATTTGAAGAATAAATATAAACATCAATGAAAATCCTGTGGTATACAGTCAGTTTGCGTGTTTTGGTACTTGAAATTTAATCAAATAGTTTATCATAGTTTTAGTTAGATCTATCATTATGTTTGGTTTTTTAATCTTAAGTTATTATGAAATTTTATTAAGTTTACAACGAGATATTTCAAATTATAACAGTAATAGTACGATTAATCAATTGTTTGGAGTTATCATTGAAGTATTCAGTGGCATATTTAACTCTTAACTCTTTATTTCGTTTGAATGTTGGGTCAAATTGGTACAAAAAATAACAATAGACCAATCAGTTATTATAGAACATATCTAACATCCTTGGCTTTGTCACTGAATTAAATGTTTTGATATCTAAATTATCATTTCTTACTAAAAAATTCATAGTTTTTATTTAATTTAATCTTTGAGATCTTATATATCACATGATATCTTGTTTTTTTGATAAATGTTGATGTTTTATTTCGGTTTTAGTATAGTATAAATCAAGATGGTATATAATTCATATTTATTTATTATAGGAGATTAGTTAGATGTAGTTATTTAATAATAATTGGTTATTACTGATCAGATATTTGTTCACAACATAGTAATAGATATTTGTTCTATGTGTCAGAATTGGGATTTTGTTTTCTCCCGAACATGGTCAGTATCAGATTCAAGTATAACATAGATAACAGGTGTTGGAAATTTAATAGTAAACAACGATATTGGCTAATGTTGTATCGCATAGCGTATCATCGGTTATTGAGTTTTTAATACTACAAATAAAAATAATATATCCAAAGTTTATATGGTTTTATCCTGTTATAAGGTTGGCATACAATTTCAACAGTTTGGTTATCTTCTGTTCAGAAGTATTTCTAACGTTGTAGATCACTTCTCATTGTTTGATACCTCCAGAATATATTCTAATAAACATAGAGAAATCGGAGTATATATCTGACATTATTTTGGATGTTAACGTTGATGTTGGTTCAGAGTTGCTTGGAAATCTTATGAATCCGTTTGTTCATTAATAACGAATCTTTTATTGGTTGTCTATCATCGGGAGATGGTAAATAATTGACTAATTATATCTAATACAGGTTGAATTGTTTTGTTGTTTAATGTACTACCACACATAATTGGTAATATTTTACCTGAAAGTGTTGTTAATCTTATTAATGATATTATACTATGATTATCCAGTTTATTACATCGTAGACATGTTGTTGTTTGGTTGTGATCGGATTCAATAATCGAATCAATGAGCAACGTCCGTTGTTCGTTGGTAACATTTTTGTATTCTTTTGTGATGTTAATAACACTACATGTTAGATCTTTATCATCTTGGTTTTGGTATACTACTTTCATGTTAATCTATATCTATTATCCTATGGAATTCTGATTGTATACCAATTGGTATTTGAAGTAATTAATGGTTTTATAGATAATTTATTAATCAGACTGTTGGAACTGATGAAATAATCCGATCCTGTTTATCCACCTTGTTATAAAATATTATTCTTGGTATGGGATGTTTGTTTTGTTTGTTTCCTAATCATTTCTGTCTAAGATTTAACACTTAACACTACCATCTAATATTATAACAATTCCATCCAAGATACGTAAGTCCTTTTCTATTTCAGTAGTAAAATTAATATGATCAGAAGTATCTATGAGATTAAATCGAACATCAACGAACAAATCTGTCTTCCAACTTGTAGAAGAAACGGTCGATGTTATCGTTATCCCATGTTCTTGTTCTTGAATCATCCAATTCATGTTGATATTTCCGCCATGAACCTCTACCAATGTTGTGTTGTTTACCAATTATAAATAGTAACCTCTATGGTGAAGGTTGTTTTACCAACATCTATATGAGCCATTATACCAATGTTTTTTTATTTTTACTAAGATCTGATTGTATCATACCATGTGAATAAACGTTTGGTTGTTTTATAGCTGAGTTGTGTCATGGTTTCTCTTCGTTTGAACGAAGAATTCTTTTTTATAACATCTATCTATTATCTCTCAAGTCAATCCAACCATGTTGGAACCTCCACTATGTTGTTTTGTAGCATCAACCATCCATCTTAAACCTAATCCCAACCTTCTATCAACAGGTTATATTAATTGGTATCTGATATGAAACATCACCAACTCTCATATTTCTAACTTCTGTATATGGTGTAACATTATCGATTGATTCATATAATACTTTCAATGGATTTATGTATAACCTGAACATTAATATAATCCAATGATTTCTTCAAAATCAACATGACCATACGTTTCTTACCATCTTTCATTATGTAATTTATTAGTTTTGATAACATCCAACATTTATCAGAATAAGAAAACAAGTGTTGTCGATCTTACGGTTCCTTAACATTATTATTTCTTACTCATTGGTTATTACTTTTATTTGGATATTAGAATTCATGGTATTCTTGGTCCGTTTATGTTTATTAATACTTTAACTTAATGGTTTAATCTCTGTTAAATCTTCTTAACATACTCATATCTAACAATTATCATGAAATATTTATTACCGGTTATACACTTCATCTTAATATATAGATAATAGACTTCATCATTGTCATTATACGTTTCTATTTGATTTCTTTTGTTAATAACATGATTTGTTTAACCGTTTCTTGTTAGAACCGAAGGTATTACTTATTAGTTAGAAGTTATATTTCATCTGAATAGAGATATATTCTGTTCACTAATAATTTTATATCTAGATCTTTCTATTAACAGAACCATTTTTGTTTAATATTCCATCTTCAATCAGCTTTCGTTCGTTTATAAAACCTGTACCAATTAATGGTACCTTTCCTAACATAATTTTATCTTTTATATTAGTTACTTCGTAATTGTTATTGGATATTATAGCTTTAATTATTGATTTTATTGCTCCTTGGAAGGAGATAGCGGATAGTATAGATCTTTGGTTCATACATGTTTCTGTTATACCAACGATTTGTCTATCACCTAATGCCACCTTTCTTTTTAATGTTTTGATATAATAGTTAATTCTGGCAACATCCTGTCAATTATAACAACATCCGACCTTCAATGGTGAATTACCAGGATCAGATATGCTTATTGTGTTAGTCATTTGTCTTAAAACCATCTCAATGTGTTTACTATTAACATTAACTCCTTGGTTTCCGTATATTTCTTGGACAATACCAACAAAATAATTAAAGAGATCATTGAATCCATATACTTCAGCATAATTCGATAGATCATGGTCTCCATGTAAGATGATTTGTCCTTGTTTTATTATTTTGTTATCTTTAATAAACAGTTTAACATCTAAATCGGAATAAACAACAGGCTGTTTGTTAATGTTTATCGGATCAATGACGAATGATCTGTTTCCATTACTATCGGTTCCATGTTTTAATATCCCATCTATCGGACTAATAATTGAACTATTATCTTCATCAGTGTTGTTATTAAATAACTTCGATAATCTTTCGAAACCTTCAGTCAATGTCATGTCAATTTCATCTTCATCTTCGATTGTAACCTCTAAGATCTCATCAAATAGACTTATCCTTTCATTAGGACTTATTTTGAACTTGTTCTTACCGTTGACAGTGACATAATGTAACCGTTTCATTCTTCCAACGTCTAAACCAATCAATGACATCTTATCTTTAACAACATCCGGTTTAACATTGGTCTTTTTTCTTTTAGTTATATCGTAGATTTCTTTCTTAATGTTTAAGTAATATACTAAGTTCTTAAAGAATGAATTACCACTTACCAAACTTAATAAACTTGTTGATCTGATACAATTGAAACATAATATCTCTTCGGGTTCTACGTGTTTATCGTTCGAAACCAACAAGTGAGTACCTCTTGGTAATTTATAATTCCAGATTTCAATACCATCTTTAATAATTGATAACGAACTATTAGAATTAACAACAATTATATCGTTTGATTCTGAAACAACACATGAAATATTCTTGGTCTTAATAATTCCTGAAAATGGTGATATTAAACAGTTCTTTATTGTTTTTATATTGGTTTTACTTTCAATGTTTGTTAATCCATGAAATGTTCTTAGTGTAAGTTGTGTTCCAGGTTCACCAATTGATTGAGCTGCTAGAACACCAACAGAATCACCATGTTGTACCATGTTTCCACTACCCAATTCTATTCCATAACAGAGTTTACAGATACCAAACCTTGCTTGACATGTCAGTGGAGATCTGATTCATAAACCGTCATTGCAATTTATTAATATCTTATAAATATTATCTTCAGTGATTAGTTCATTTCTCTGTACAATTGTTTTTTTGTTTGTTAATATCGGTTTGGCTATAAATCTTCCGATCAATCTGTTCTTAATAAATTCTAGATCTATGATTGGTTTAACATGTAGACCTGTTTCGGTGTTGCAGTCATCTTCACTTACTACTCACTCTCTCGTTGATTCAACAAGTTTTCTTGTGAGATAACCGGAGCTTGCGGTTTTCAACGTTGTATCGATCAATCCTCTTCTCGATGAAAATGTACAACAAAAGAATTGAATTAAGCTTAATCCTTCATTATAAGCATTCAAGATTGGTAATCTACATGTTTTTCCTTCGAATCCAACGATGTATCCTCTAGAACCAATTAGTTGTTGAATTTGAGACAACGTGCCTCTGGCACCAGAATTAATTATCATTTGAATCGGTGTTTGTTTTAAACTATATCCTGTTATTTCTAAATTAATATTATTATTAACAGCATCCAAGACCTTCGGTCATGTTGATAATGGCATCGGAATCTCCTGTTTGTTGTCAATCTTTGATCAGGATGTTGTTATTCTTGATCGTATATCTCTAAGAAGTAGTTTCTTATAACTTAGGTTAACAAGATCGGAGTCTGACAATGACATGCCAGATTTTGTTGCATATTTGAATCCCAATCTCATCAGTCTTTCACAAAATGTTGTCATTTGTTTTGATCCACATCTATCATTGACCAATTTAATTATGTCGAAAATTAGTTGCTTACTGAATTCAGGATAACTCCATTCGTATAAAAAATTACATTCTGATGGAACTAATTCAGATATCAACAAACGACCTGGTGTTGATAATATTTCAGTTATCTTCCCGTTTACAACAGTTTTGAATTTTATCTTGGCATGTAAGTTTATTTTGTTTAAGAACAGAATTTTATGTACTTCTTTGTATGAAGATAAGCATATGTCCTTGTGTTCTGGTGATGTTAATGACATGTAGTATAGACCAAGGATCATGTCTTGGGATGGCAGGATGCATGGATCACCATGGGCCGGATGCATCACGTTATTATCAGCCATTAACAACATTGTAGCTTCGATTCTGGCATTAAAACTAAGTGGAACATGGACCGCCATTTGATCACCATCGAAATCAGCATTGAAACCGGAACATACCAATGGGTGTAATCTTATAACTTTTTCATTGGTAAGTTTAACTCAAAACGACCTCATGCTTAACTTATGCAACGTTGGAGCCCTGTTTAACAACACCGGACAGTAACTTACTACTTCTTCTAAGATCTTATAAGTTAAATAAATATCAGTTTCTAGTACCTGTTTAATGGCTTTTTTGTTGTTAAGATTTGATTTCAACATTAGTTTAGAATAAATGAACGGTTTGAATAAGTCAACGGCCATTGATCTTGGTATTGAACACTCATTTATAGATAAGTTTGGTCCTGGTACTATCACACTCCTACCTGAATAATCCACCCTCTTACCTAATATGTTATGTCTAAACCTACCTTGTTTTCCTTTTAATATTTCAGTCAATGACTTCAATGCTGGTGTATTGTACTTGTTGGGATTATCAACATTTGAAGAGTTATCAATTAAATCATCAACTGCCTTCTGTAACGATACCAAACCTTCGATGTAACTATCGAATTCATTGACATCGTTTGACTTAATCTTGTTTGTTTTAATTAATTGGTTGTTGTTTACGGTGATAATGTGTTTATAGAGTACATTTAAATCAGAATTTGCTAATGTATCATCATCTAAAACCATCATTGGTCTTAATTCAGCAGGTAGAACAGGTAATATCCTTATCACTAATCATTCCAACCTAATATTATTTGAAATAAAACCTTCAACCATCTCCAGTCTATCCTTTATCTTATCCAATAGTTCTTCGGATTTTGTACGTTGTATTTCTTTTGTCAATGATGTTTTTATTTTATTCAACTGAACCCTTGATAATAGTTCCATGATGGCTTGTCCTCCTGATGCTACTGAACATCGATCGTTCCTTATTCACATATTTCTATATGTCTCGGTTGATATGACTTGTCCGTTCCTATAATCACTTAGATCGGACCATATTATAACATGAAGTTTACATTCAATTATATCTTGAACAATTTCAACGTCCATGTTAAGTAATTCGGCTAAAATGTTGGGTGTTGGTTTATAAAATAGAGTATGTATTACTGGTGTTGATAAGTTAATATGTCCGAACCTTGATCTTGCTTGTAATCTGTTAGTATCAAGGTATATACCACAAGTTTGACAGATCATTTTGTTGTTTAAATTGGGTGTTGGACATAAACATTCGTTTTTCCTTCTTAGACCGAATACCTTCGGACAAAACAAACCTCCAACAATTGGTTTTCCATTATCATCATAGGTATCTGCATTACATATTTCCCCATATGACCATGATAATATTGTTTCTGGTGATGTTATTTTGAATCTAAGATTAGATATGTTCTTATTAAATATTGACATCATGTTTGTTATTTTGTTGCTTCGATTTCAATACACATTGAGAATAATTCCTTTACCAAAACAGCCATACCTTCAGTTTGATAGAGTTTATGTGTTGGTCTTTCTTCCAGAAAGTTCTCTTTGATTTCATGTCTTGCCATTATGTCATCACATTTAGCCGATAATGATTCATTTAAGAAATAAGCAACACCATAGCTCTGCAACGCCCATACCTCCATTTCACCCAACCTTTGACCACCTAAATTATTCCTTCCTTTAAGAGGTTGTTGAGTTACAGCTGAATATGGACCTGTTGATCTGGCATGGATTTTGTCATCAACTAAATGGTTTAATTTAAATATATATATAATACCTACATTTGTTGTACTAATGAAAGGTAATCCTGTTTTCCCATCGTATAATTGAATCTTTCTGTTGGAATTAATTAACAACCTGTCGTTAAAATCTTTTAAACATGACTCGAATGGGAACTCAAACAACGGACAAGATATCTTTACTCCCTGTGATAATTCAGACAACAAGATCAGGATCATATTTTTTGATAACTTATTTATATTTGGATATAATTCGGTAAGTTTAGGTATTACTCTTTCCAATATCCGATCATCATTTGTTTTATAATACATATTTAATATATTTTTAAATTCTAAACCAAACTTATAGCTAATTAAACCAAAGGTTGTTTCCAATAATTGACCAATGTTCATCCTAGATGGTACTCCTAATGGGTTAAGTATAATATCGATTGGTGTTCCATCGGCCATGAATGGCATATCCTCTTTCGGAACTATCTCCGATATCACTCCTTTGTTACCATGTCTTCCACATATCTTATCCCCAACTTTTATTGATCTATGTACAAGTAGTTTAACTTTTATAGTTTCTAATATCTTACTTCCATCACTTTGATTCTCATTTGTCAATCTGTTGTTAAACTTAGACAACATGTTAACTTCCAATTTGTTCAAATAGCTTAAATATTTCTTATGTAACAGATTCAGACCATCTTGGATAACCTTATTATCAGATGAAAGTGGATTTGTTGTAAATAATCTCTTTATATTACTAATCTGTAATAATATACAACATCTTCTGATATATTTCTTTGTAACAACGTTGTAACACCGTATATAATCCTCTAGATCTTTATCTTGGTATTTTTTATCTCCATCTGATGATCTTTCCACTTCTAAAACCGTTGCATGTTCTATTCCCTTTGGTACTATAAGTGAAGTATTATGTACTAATTCTGTAGAGAATTCATCGTTTCCATCTTTTCCTACGTTGAATGTATAATCTCCATCTTCCATGTTAGTAATCATCCCATTATCCTCGTTGATCTCTTCATCTGAACTTAATTCATCTCCACATATCTCTTTAATTTCTTCTTTCTTTTGTTTAGCATCAGATCTTGGAACCAACTTACCCACTAACACATCACCTTCATGGACGTTGCTCCCCACTTTAACTATCCCATTTGAATCCAGACATCTCCGATGTTTCATTGGTACATCAGTAATATTTGGACTCAATCATTCATTACCAGATGGTGTTTGTTTGACTTTTGTTTTAAGGTTTATTATATGAAGTGATTTAAATATACCTTTATTTATAACATTATTAGAGATTATAACCGAATCTTCGAAGTTATATCCTTCCCAACACATGAATGCCACTAACAGGTTGGCACCTAAACTCATTTCTCCATCACAACTTGATTGACATTCAGCAATAACATCTCCCTGTTTCAATCTTTGGCCAGGATTAACAACCGTCCGTATCCTTTGACACATGTCTTGATTTGATTTTCTTGATTGTGGTAAGATATAAACTCTTTGTTTCTGATCTTTTGGTTCATGAATAACAATCCTCTTAGAATCAACATTAATTACTATTCCGTTGTTACGTGCCACAACGTTGTGACCAGTATCTCTCATTACGGCATATTCTTCCCCAGTACCAACCAAAGGTGGTCTTGAATTCAATGGAGGTATGGCTTGTTTTAACATGTTTGCTGCCATTAATGCCCTTGTTGGATCGTTGTGTCCGAGAAATGGGATCAAACGAACAGCATGTGAAAACATTTGAACATCTGATACCAAGCTTAGATCTATTACACTTCTATCTGTTACTTTAATTTTGTTTCAGTTCAAACACATGGTTCATTTCTTTTGAATTCTATTACACGATAAACCAACGTTTAGTCTTTTACTTTCGAAGTGATTTAAATATATAACATTTCTATTAATTAATCCATTATAGGTTTTATAATATCCTGTAGATATGTATCCGTTAACATCAACGTCGGCATATGCTGATAATGTTGTTACCAAACCAATGTTCTGACCTTCTGGAGATTCAATTGGACATATCTTAGCCAAATGTCACTGTTTTGTATCTCTTATGGTAATCTCAACGTTTTGTGATGTCAATCCACCTTCACCCAAACATGTTAACTTACCTTTATGAGATAATTCAGATAAACTATTTACTTGATCGAGATATTGACATAGACTTGAAGAAACAAAAAATTTATCAACATCACTTTGTATTTTTTTTACAGAATCAAAAAGTTTATCAATTATCATGTCATCATCAGTTTGAACGTTTGGATCATTAACACTTAATATGGGTTCTAATGTTTTTTTAATAAAATCTATTATCACTTCACCACTACCTCGTATCATACGAATATCACAATCAACATGTTTGAAACCATTTCGATTTATTAATATTTCATTCAGAATTAGTATTAAATCTTTTTTTGTTAACTGATCTAAACCAAAATTCAGGTGGTTCTTTGTTAAATCGTTTAAAAAGATCCTACCTGGTAATGTTAATTCAACATTATTGATGTCTTCACAAGTTATTTCAGTTTCACCTTCCAATATTGCTTCATCGAAATGTTTAATAACATTCAGAACATCGAAAGATTTAGTTATTGTAATGGAACTTGAATAATTCAGTGCAGTATTTCTATCTAACGTTATGTGTTTACCTATATTAACGATAGGGGTCTTTGATACATTGATATAAGCTCCAGTGATAATCACATTACCTGTTTCTAGATATCCTGTTATAGTTTTTTTACATCTAAGTGATCTTCTTGAACTATATTTAAAACCAGTTCGTTTTGTATTATCTCAAGTTAATCGATGTCATGTACCTTTATAGAAACCTACATCATGTGTTTCAGAAGTACCTTTAAATATATGTGAATGTTTGGTCTTTAATGTTAATAGACTTGCAAATAGATCGGATTCATGGTTGTTATGTATTATCTTCGGTCCATTTATTCTTAGATAACCAATATCTCTATCTTTTATGCTTATAGTTTCGTTTTCTCGATCAAATAATACTGCCGATTGTTTTATCAGTTGTGTTATTAGTGTTTTCTTTGTTCCATTTATAGTCAGAATTCCATCTTTTGATAGTCTTGGTAAATCCATTAACAGTACATCTAAATTATGTTGGTCGTTAACAAACAAAATATCTTTATCAAGACAATATCGGATAACGTTTAATTCAAGTCCAAACGAAGTTAACTTTTCATCTTTAATACAATTACTTGTTTTTATTAGTTCTAAGCTATAATGTTTGAGGTTAACTGGAAACAACGTTTGTAAGATAAGTTCCAGTTTTGATATCTTTATTCCTTCGTTGTTATAACAACCTCATAATGTATTTTTATAGAGTCTGTTTTGTAAATCGTTGTGGTTTAATGGTGTTTTGTTAACCGAGTTGGTGTTGAAATTGAATCTGGTGTTCAAATGTTGTTAGTGTTGTCTAGTATAACATTTAGTAGTTCAGATCTTCGATCCTTGATAGGATTAGCTTTATGTCTTCCAATATTATTCCTCTTTGTTGTGTTTGGTTATCACTTCTATCGAAGTTCATCTGATTTATTTTTCTGTTATATGTTTAATAAGGATTTTTATTACTGTTTATAACGTTTGATGTGTTTATTTCAATAACTGGTCAATACAATGTTGTTGTTATTTGTTGTTAACGGTAATACACATGATGACTTCGATCAATTTGTGTTTATTAACAACACCCACATGTTGATTTCGAATGTTTTATTAATTTCATTAGTTCAACTTATGTTTAAATCAATTATAGTGGGTTAATAATCCGACTTTATTGAAAACAACGACAAACAGGGTATCGATAGTAAATATAACTGTTGTAGTGGGATAAATATGGAGAAATATTAATAAGACTTATAGCTTAATGGTAGAGCATGCGGCTCATGACCGTTTAGTTGGTGTGGGTTCAAGTCCCTCTAAGTCTATGGATAATATGGACATCTTCGTTGACAACGAAAACACATAGATGATTTGGGGGTAAACGTTGGTGATGGAAACAA
>NZ_CM008782.1:0-63118 GCF_002774925.1 Candidatus Hodgkinia cicadicola | reverse complement strand
CGAAATACCCTTTGAAATCAAAATAGGTTTAGAACTTCATGCCAAGATAGATTCGAAGTATAAGTTGTTCTCTGGGTATACAAATGACGTTAGTGTGATAGATGAGGGATTACCGGGTAGTTTACCAGTTCTCAATATTGGGAACTTACACATGTTAACAATTTTGGCAAGTGTATTTAAGGTAGGTTTAAACCCATGGTTAACTTTTACAAGAAAGAGTTACTTCTACGTTGATTTGCCATTAGGTTATCAAATCAGTCAGAGATTTCATCCGATGATAAACACAACAAAGATACCTATGATCTCATCGAAGGTGAATAAGACTTGCAACCTGGAGGTTGCTCTGATAAGAGATATATGTTTAGAACATGATTCAGGAAATATAATTGGGAATAAAGACCATGTCGGATTTTGTCGTTCAGGTAGAAGTTTAATTGAACTAACAACTTATCCCTGTTTCGATAGAATCTTAGATATTAAACTCTTCATATTAAAATTAAGATTTGTTTTAATTCATGTTGGAGTTTCAGTTTGTGATATGTCAAACTCTGGATTGAGATTCGATATAAATGTTTCATCAATGATCCCATTCGTAACACCTTCAACCAAAACAGAATTCAAAAACATAAGTGGTTTAGCTACCTTGAACAAGATATTGTCATACGAAATAATTACCATATCGTTAGGAAGGAGGTTATATTCGGAAACGAAATATTGGAACAAATGTGGTATCACATTCAGTAGGATAAAAGAATGAAACCATGGTTATAAACACTTTCTCGATCCGGATTTAACATCAACAAGATTATGGAGTCTGAACATTGGTACAACATTATTATGCTTTGGTATGTCTCGATGATTGGTTTTGTTGGGATCGGGAAGTTCGGTTTCCAAAGATGTACTTAGGTCTGATTTAATTCTAACAAAAACCGGTCTAATCTTGTTGTCTACAATGATTAAATCCATCTACTTCTATCCCCATGTTATCTCTTAAATGATAGTACAACAGGCGAATGTATTTTAGTGGCAGAATTTCAATCTTCCAAGTTGTAAGCGTGGGTTCGATTCCCATCTTTCGCTTAGTAGTCAACCGTATGTTGGATTTTAAACATCAATGGTAATTTATGGATTAAATCAATCGAAATGAGATTAGATTTGGATTGGAACTTACCAAGTGAAAGAATACCGAATTGTTGTAATCTCCAAAGACGAATGTATACAAACCCAATCTGAGGTATTTACAACAACGTTGGAATAAAGATATCGAAATTAATACTCAGATTACAACTGATATTTCCAGTAGAATTTCAAGAAGTGAGTCTAGAATATGCAGGTATAAGGAAGTATGGTTCTATTGAAGGAGAAGAAGGTTCCAATGATTCAGATAGATTTGATATTGATTTGAATCTAATAAGTTACTATGAGAATGAATGGTTCATCTATGTTGATCAAAGATGTGGAATTCAAACAGGTATGGTTGATCTACCAAGATTATTGAAAGATGACACAGTTATCGTTGAAGGTGTACAAAAGGTATTGGTAGTACAGTTGGCAAAACCATCAGGTTTACGTATTGAAGTTTCAAAGGAAAACGAAAGTATAGAACTGTTATTATCTCGAACACTGAAGATGGAATTAAGCAACCTTGGTATTACAATGGCAAATGGAGGTTGCTCAGTAGGTTTATTAGATGTACTTTCATCGTTAATGACAAAACACTTACATGTTTTAAAGAGGGTATTGGAGGTAAGAACATTGGCTTATTTCAAGGGTGTTTGAAGGAATTTAATTTATAGGAGGGTAAAACGTACAAATCAAAGGTTCGGTATTCGTAGGTCATTAAGACATCAAAAAGATCTAACCGTTGTAAAACAAGATAGAAAGATGGTATTGATCTTTGGTAAGAAATTTAATATGAGTGGGGTAACTGGATACAAAGGTGAGTTAACAAGGTTGGATTTATCAACGGCCAGAAGTGATTTCAGTATCATGAACGTTGTTATTGGATCAAGTAATATGAACTTAATTAGTACCTTAATGTATAAGGATGTAGGTCCTTGTAGTGGGATAACACAGGAGGATATCAGTAGTGTTGATTTAACATTGGTAGGGAGATGTCAATTAGATGGGTTGGTAGGTTCAGATTGATGTCATGGGTTAGATCTGTTAACAAAGAGGGATCTGATCGAAATATTACATAAGGATATAAGTTCAGGAGGGAAATGGGATGTAACATGTTCATCGGTAAGGATTCTAAAAGGAGTTGGAGATATAGTTATAGGCATCATTGACAAAAACATGTCAGATGTCTTTGACATCATTGGAGATAGGTTATGGCAGGAATATTTTATTCGTGATAAACTTACATGAACTTATAACAAAACCATGATGGAGATAAGGAAGGTGTTTAGTTCATCAGGTATGTGTCAGTTCTTAGATCAGGTTAACGCTTTATCTGAATTATCTCATAAGAATAGACTAACGTACATAGGTGAAGGATCTGTAACAGTTCAAACTGCTGAACTTACAACAAGGGATGTTAGCAGATGATACTTTGGTAAGGTTTGTCCGATTGAATCACCAGAAGGTCAGAACGTTGGATTAGTTTTGTCATTGGCAGTTAATGCAAGTGTCGATGTGAATGGTTATATCACAACAGGTTATTATAAGGTGTACAACGGTAGAATTGGTAATAATGTTGTATACTTGAATTATTTTGAAGTTAAACACCATTCAATAGTACTACCATTGAAGCATGGATTGTCCGAGCATACCATTTGCATGAACTCTAACAAAGTTGAAGTAGTACATGCTGAACATGCAACGTTGTCAATGACATCGTGTTTACAAGTGTTTTCCTATGCTGTTTGTTTGATTCCATTCCTCGGACACAACGATCCAACCCGTGCATTAATGGCAGCGAACATGTTGAAACAGGCCATACCATTGGTATTACCCCAACCTCCATTGATTGGAACTGGTGCAGAAGCCATGATGATGGAAGCTTCGAAACAAAACGTTAAAACAAGATCAGGAGGTATTGTCTCTGATGTTAATTCGAAAAGAATAACAATTTACGATCCATCTAAAGATGGTTATCATGTTTACTCGTTGTTTAAACCAATAAAAACAAATCAGGAAATGTTCTGTAGACTTAGATCGGTTGTCAATCCTGGACAAGTATTGAAATCTGGTAGTGTTATTGCCGAATGTCAATCAAGTTGTGATGGAGAAATGAGTTTAGGTATCAATCTTTTAGCTGCATTTATGTGTTGAGAAGGATTAAACTATGAGGACTCGATTTTGTTGTCAGAGAATGTTATATCGAAGGGAGTATTCAATTCACTTCATGTGTTGGATGTGGAGATTAAGGTTCGGGAAACAAAATATGGAGGAGAGTGGTTAACAAATAGGCCAGTAAAGATATCAGAAAGGGATTGTCAACATTTAGAAACTAATGGTATAGCAAGGAAGGGATGTGTGTTGAAGGAGGATGATATATTGGTTGGTAAGTTATCTCCGTTGGTAGATGATGACAAATTAAAAGAAAAACTTGATGATGATGGTAAGATCAATGGTAATGGGCTTAGTTCTAAGGAGAAAGAAAGGTTGGTTAAGGATACTTCATTTAGGATTCCGATAGGAATAAGTTATGCTGTGGTATTGGAGGTAGATAGGGATGTTGATAGTAATGTTAATAAGCAACAGGATGGTTTGTATGAGGAGTATTTATATCGGTGGTCTGTTGTTACAAAGACGTATATTAGAAGATGTTGTAAGTTGTTACAACGGTCAATGTTTTCGCTGAAGGAAGGTTTAGGAGGGTTATCATCTATTCCAAGTAATAAGGATATTCAAAATGGTATGAAGTTATTAAGAACAAAATATATTCAATGTTTGGAAAGGATGGAGTTATCTCTATTCAAAGGCTTTGGTAAACGTTTGGTTAATAATACCGATGTTATTGATTCGGATGTTAATGAGATAATAACCATAAGGTTATTGGTAAAGAGATCAATAAAGGTAGGTGATAAGGTATGTGGTAGGCATGGCAACAAAGGTGTGATATCGAGGATAGTTCCGAAGGAGGATATGCCATTCATGGCCGATGGAACACCAATCGATATTGTGTTAAGTCCATTAGGAATACCATCTAGGATGAACATCGGTCAGATATTGGAAGCCAACCTTGGTTTGATAAGTTATAAGTTAGGATTAGAGTTTAAACAAATATTAGATTTATACCATTGAAGTAATAACGAGGAGTTATTAAGGTCGGTTGTACCAAAACTTAGAGAGATATATCCCAGCATCAAAGTTTATACAAAAGATATGATCTTGGTATTGATTTCTGAGTTATCAAAAGGTATTAAGATATCATGTTCGAATTTTGGTTCCGATGTCAGAAATAACATCAAGTGATTGGCAGATAGATTAGGATTACAACGTTGGGATGGACAGGTTCAGTTGTATGATGGTAGAACAGGTTATCCATTTGATAAGAAAACTACTGTTGGTATTATTTACATATTAAAACTGAATCATCTTGTTGACAACAAAATAAGATATCGATCAACAGGTCCATATTCGGATGTAACACAACAACCATTGAAAGGTAAGATACATAAAGGCGGACAGAGGTTAGGTGAAATGGAGGTATGGGCGTTGCAAAGCTATGGTGCTGCATTTGTTACAAACGAAGCATTGACAGCTAAATGTGATGATGTTAAAGCACGGAACAAACTACATACTAACATGTTATCCGGTACACCAGTGTTGTTAAACTATCGAAACGAAGGTGTGTTATCGGTGTTGAAGATATTGTTTGCTATGGGTATAGATGTAAACCAAAATGTTGAGTAGTTAATGTTAGAAAATCCGAAGGATATATCGAGTATTAAGTTAACAATAACCTCTCCAGAGGCCATAATGGCCCATTCTTGGGGAGAAGTATCCAACAGTGTTGGATTCGATATTAAAACAAATAAACCGAACTTAAATGGATTGTTTTGTCCAATAATCTTCGGTCCAATTAATGCCAACGAATGCTTATGTGAAGAACCAACTTTTAATAAAACTTTGATATGTAAGGTATGTGGTGTCGATCTTAGCTTAACAAACCATGATGTTCGTTCAAGGTTCGGTCATATTAGTTTAATCGTTCCAGTGGTCCATACATTACTTTACAAATCAGATCTCAACATTGTAGCCATGTTATTAGATGAGACAGAGGGTTTTGTTAAAGATTTAGTGAACTGTGATCTACATGTTGTAATCGAATCTTCATCAGATGAATTAAAACAAAATCAGATAATAACTACCAATATGTACAGAAAATTATGAGGAAGTAAGTCAAAGATATTAACTGGCGGTGTTGCTCTCTCGTATCTGTTATCAAACATAAACCTTGAGATGGTTAAACGTTCCTTGTTGGAGGTAAACAGATCAGTGTTAAGTAAGGAAGTATCGAAGGATATTAATAAAAGGTTGGAGATAGTAAATGGTTTGATAGATGGTAATATTCAACCAGATCTGTTGATAATAAAAGTCTTATCTGTTCTACCGGCTAGTTTAAGACCAATGGTTGTTTTGGATGATGATAAATTAGTAAGTTCGGATTTAAATGAATTATACAAACAAGTTATCACTAAAAACAACATTGTTTCGTTGATGTTGGATGAGATTGAAGAAGGATTGGATGTAGATTTCGATGATTACCTGATGGTATTAAGAGATCTTCAGTTGGCAGTCAATGCTCTGATCGATAATTCATCAGATGTTGATAAGTCAGATAATTACAACGTTGGAGCTTTGAAATCGTTGATGGATTCTCTGAGAGGTAAGAAAGGTATGTTTAGGAACAACATCCTAGGTAAGAGGGTAGATTATTCAGGTAGGAGTGTGATAGTACCAGGACCAGATTTACTGTTAAACGAATGTGAGATACCGAGAGTCATGGCTCTTGAACTGTTTGACCCATTCATTTGTTCGAAGTTGATGTTAAGATGTGGAATAAAGACCGAATCAGAAGCAAAATACATATTGAAACATGATCGAACGTTGGCAAACGAGATATTAGATGAAGTTGTGAAGTATTATCCGGTGTTGTTAAACCGAGCACCAACGTTGCATAAGCTTAACATCCGAGCATTTTGAATTAAGTTAACAAACGAAAGAGTAATAAGACTTCATCCGTTGTTATGTTCTGGTTACAATGCTGACTTCGATGGTGATCAAATGGCAGTTCATGTTCCGCTTAGTTTACAAGCCAAGATAGAGTGTTCGTTGTTGATGATGGCTGATAAACACGTATTCCATCCGGCCCATGGTGATCCATGCATCCTGCCAACCAAAGACATGATCCTCGGTCTACATTACATGTCATTGACTACAAATGTAGAAAACAACATATGTTTATGGTCATTTTCACAAGTACACAAGGTTCTTGAAAGCAGAATCGTTGGTCTACATGATAAGATAAAATTCATAATCAATGATGGGTCCACCAACACAATAACCTCAACACCAGGTCGTTTGTTAATATCGGAGGTTGTTCCAGCGAAGTGTAGGTTTTTATATGAATGGTCATTCCCAGATTTGAATAAACAAATGATTTCAGATCTTGTTGGCTTGGTTCAAAAACATTATAACGACCAAGTCATGGTTTCATTCTGTGAACAGCTAATGGCATTAGGATTTAAGTATTCAACGAGATCGGGATTATCTCTGTCAATGGTTGATTTTGATGTTCCTAGTATTAAAAAAACACTTATAAGGAATATGCGAACGATGGTAACAAGAACATGGCCAAACCTCTTTCAAGAGGATAACAAACAATCAAATGTTTCGATCAACAACCAACAGTCGTTTTGGTCCATATGACCGAAGTTATTAAAAGATATACATGGTGGTATCGAATTGGAATTGGGTTGTAAAGAAAACAAACGAGTAGGTATTAAGGTTATGTTGGATTCGGGAGCGAGAGGAACATGGTCTCAGGTCAAGCAATTGGCTGGTGCCAGAGGTGACATAATTGGTTTAGACAATCAACGTTGTAGAATACCAATCTTAAATTCGTATAGTGAAGGTTTAAGTTTGATTCAGTTCTTTTGTTGTTCATTTTCATCAAGAAGAGGATTAGCAGATACATCCTTGAAGACCGCAAGTTCCGGTCATTTAACACGGAAATTAGTAGAGGTTGTAAGAGAGTGTGTAATAGATGAATCAGATTGTCATACAACCTTTGGTTTAAAGGTAATGTTGGTTATTGAGACAGGGTTTATTAAGAACAGACTGATTGGTAGAACCTTATTGAAACCGATACATTCGAATGGAATAGTAATAATAAAAGCCAACGAGTTGATAACCGATGACAACATTCGAACTATATTAGACCATTGTGGTAATGACCTGTGGATCAGGTCTCCTTTAACTTGTCATTCTAAGGCAGGTTGTTGTAAACTTTGTTATGGGATAGATTTAGGATCAAGGAGGATAGTAAAGGATGGAGGTTCGGTTGGCATATTGGCAGCTCAATCGATCAGTGAACCCGGAACTCAACTAACATTAAGAACATTCCATGGTAAACACGATTCAAAGAAGGACACGGACGTTGAGAGTATACGTGGATGTTTGGTAGCTCCTTTATCTGGAGTGATCAAGATTAAAAACATCTCATGTGTTTGGTCTGGATCGGAGATAACAGTAGTAGGAACAAAATGTAGGTTGACAATACAACAGGATAATGTTGAGGTTTGAGGGTTGGTTTTAGAAAGAGGTACAACATTGTTAGTTACCAACAACACCAATGTCAATGTTGGTTCGGTTCTGTGTTTTAACAACATGGTTGGTGGAAGATACATATCTTTGGCCAATGGTATAATAAAACTTAGGAATTTAATATATGGTATAAATGTAGTTAAAGTTATGGAAGGAGGGTTAACAATGGTCAGTAGAGATATCAATTCAATTGAGTTTAACAAAGGTCGACCTTCATCGGTTTGTTTGGAGGTAAGAGGAGGTTTGGTCTTAGATCACTTTGTTCCATCTGGGATAAAAATTAATTTGTTGGTACGTTCAAGCAAAAAAGTAAATGTTTTCGATGTGTTATCAGAGGTAAGAGATAACAGATTGGATTCAATTGTTCCAGATGAAGAAGGAGCTTTTACAAAGCTATCAAGGATATTTGAAAGTAATATTGAGGAAAACGATTATGTTGTTCTAGCTAATGTCGATGGCTTCTTTAAATATGGTAACAAAAAACCAAATGACAACGTGTTTGTTCTTGATCCGAGTTCAAGTAACCAGAGACCGTTGATTTACCACTTGCAACAAGATGTTGTTGTAGTAAAGGATAATGAAAAGGTAACCAAAGGTACTTCTATTGTTTTAGGTGAGCCGAGTTTACAAGAATATATCGATGTCTATGGTTTCAATCGGTTCTTCAATTACTTTATCAACACAATTCAAGAGATCTATGAAAGTCAAGGTGTTAGCGTTAACAGTAAGCATATCGAGATAGTATTAAAACAAATGGTGAACATTGGTTCTGTGTTGGAATCTGGAGATTTATCTATCCCAGTGGGGAAGAACTTAAAATGGTGTGAACTATCAAAGATCAATTCAATTGCTACAACGTTGGGAATGAAACCAGCGGTCCTTATTCGAAGGGTTATAGGTATCAACGAGATATGTCTAAATTGAACATCTATACTATCCGCTATTTCGTTCCATGGTTCATCAAGATCCATAACCAAAGCAACTGTATCAGGAAAATCTTATGATGTTAGTGGTATAAAAGACAGTTTGATATTAGGTAAACTACCACCATTTGGTATGGGTTTTCGTTACAATTTCATCAAGATGTTGTGTCGAATCAATGACCAAATTGAAGCAGGTAATCAATAGATAACAAGAAGTAGTTAATATGGTTTGAGATTTAATGGTGTTCACATGGTAGACTTCGGTAGATTAAATTATAAACGAAACCATTACTTGAAGTCTTTACACTGACGACTAAAACAGGTAGTTAACTGTGATAGCAGGACACATGGTTCTAGTGGTTTCTTTGTGATGGATTTAATGGCAACAAAACATGCCATGAATACAACGAAGTTGATGTTATAATTGTGTTGGGTGGTTGTTAAATGTCCGTGTTGTCCATGAATGTTTTGGTTCAAACCGTTGTATCCAACATAAGGATCCATGATGCTCGGATATAAGCATTAATAAACACCTCATCTCATTTGAATAGGTTGGGTTCAGTAAAGTTCAATAATATTGGGATCAATGATGGTAAAAAGAAGTATCTTAGAAAGAAAGAAATGGGACGGTTACGAATGGTTAACAAGGTGATAAAGAAACATATCGATATTAAATCGAATATTGGAATCAATGATCTTGAAATAAAGTTAAGAACTATAAACAACTTCCATACCAAGGGATTTAAAACCGATGTTTTGGTTAAACATTTACGATATACAACCTCATTGGATGCTTATAATCTGTTCCTTAATATGCTTTCAACACGGTTAAGGTTGATAACCTCGTTTCTAGTGGGACCAAAACCAACAGAGAATGGTAACAATGTTTTTCATTTATAATAGATAGGAATTGATTTAAAATTATATCCACATAATCGATTACCACTTCCTCTGACAATTATTGGTTTCTTAATTCTTTAGATCTTTCTATCAGAACCAATCAACACTTCATGACCTGTTGATTTATCACATACTAACACCAACATAGTGAACCACCAATCAAACGAAGCAACAAACGAGTAAACAAACCGCCTATTCGTTTGGATCTCATCTGGATTTTATATCTGATTTGAATTATAAGAACTTAAACTAAACGTTACAACATCTTGTTGGTCTGATCGAACTTATTAACCAAGCTTCGAGAAAATAATCACAACGTTGTCAGAATAAATTGAAGTTATTTGATGGTTGGTTGTTGTAAATCTTTCGTATAAATCCATGAATCCAATGTTCGATACATTCATCAATAATCTAATAACTGTTATGAGTATGGATCTTGTTTTAATTGGTTCAGATTACCTTCGGTTAATGTTAAATCACTCAACAACAACCTGTTTTGTTTGGAATGATGGTAAGTTAATTCGGTTTTTAAGAGTATAGATTTAAAATTGAAAATTATTAGATGTATAACCGTGTTGATTGGGGTTATTAGGATAACATTGGACCCGAAGGGAGCAGAACGTTGTCATCGATGGAGATTGATAGGATACCGAAGTAACTAACCTGGATTAACTGTTACATTACCAATGGAATTAAACAACAAGATCATGACACGTTGATTTGAGGTTGTTAAGCCTTATGGCAATGATGATGAACTTTTTTTGGTTGTGTAGATAACGAGATAACAACCGCCATGGTTCTGACTGATACATTGGTAAATGGTTCTCCCAGCATGTCCAATTAAGGAATACTTGTAGATGATATAAATAGGAGGATTGGATTTGTTAGTTAATAATGTAACCAAGGATTGTTAAGAGGTGGGTTTATCAAGGAAGATTACCAATGTAGATGAAATAGTGTTGAGATTAGTATAAACGTTTTAATAAGGATAGGAAGTGTAGGTTCTTTAATCGTTAGAAGTTTACAGGAGGGTAGGTAAGAATGGGATAATAACAACGTTGGAATTCAGTTCCATAAACATGTGGTTAGAAATGGTAGGAGGATATAGATCTCGATAGTTGTTTCGTTTTCATCGTATTTTACTAACAACAAAGAGGTAACAAAATGTTGGATGAAATAGGCCATATATCCTAATATACAATGGATTAGATCTTTAACTTATTTCCAATTATCTCTGTTACCAGAAGCTTATAACCAACACAGATGGAGGTTTATTGGTTATTACCGATGATATTGATAACGAGAACATTGGCCACCTTGTTGTTAATCAGACATCGTGATGAGATAAAAATGGTGAACGTTGAATTTTCTAGAATGTAGTGGTAACAGCAGGAAATATCAGAGGAAAGACTACTATTGACAGGGTTTAGAGTCAATAGACGGGAAACATTGGTGTCAAACTTAAAGCCACATCGTTTGATCATTGTGGATGGTTGAAAGGAAGGAGGAAATTAAGATTAATAAACAAACAATCCAACGTTGTTAGCAGGTTAGTCTTTTGTGATAAGAAATGGAGATATTGGATAGGATTAAGTATTGAATATGAGACATGGATGTTGGCATCGAAGATCAGAAGATAGGATTACAAGTTCACTTGAATAGATTAACATGTAGGTATGTTGTAATAAAAATGTAGAGATAATATCGAATCCGAATGTAAGAGATAAAAGGATAGAGAGGGTACTAATGGTAGTTAGATCTGTCATTTAAAGGTGGAATAACAACAGGAGGAGGGAACTTCTTAGTTCATAACATCAAAGATTATTAAATACCAATCAAGTACCAAGGTTATAACATTTGGTTTACAACGTTGTAAGATTATCGTTGGTAGTACAGATTAAACAACTGGTTTCCAATGTTGGTACTGGTTGTTATAGCTCATTGAAATGAATTAAAGAGATCGATAATATGTTCCATGGTCATGATGTAAAATGAAAGTGTGTTTAGGGATATGGTATCTGTTGGTGTTATTGATTCGATCAAGGTAATGTTAGTTGTTATTAAGAGAACTGTTAAGTTAACATGTCAAGTTATAACAACCGAGAGGTTCATTGTGGTTGATAGGAATAAATGTGTTAAATTCTGAATAATATTGGATCAGATAATGTTATCGACAGATCAGACGTTATCGAAGTCAGATATCATCGAACAAAGATTTTATTCATTAGACTATTTGTTATCGTTATCGATTAGTAATAAATAAGTCAATAACTATCAATGAGTATACAATTGTAAACAAAACAGATGTTACATTGGATAACGTTTGTACGGTCTTTAGAGGTAAGTTCATCAACAACATATTTTTTGAATACTTGTTGTGCTTGGTTCGTGATCAAAAGATGTTGTTAAGAAGTTTCGAACGAAGATGGATTCTGAAGTTTATGATTGGCATGATAACGAAATAGAGGGAACCGAAAGGTTCATCATTGATTGATGTTGTTATTTAAGTTGTAACATGATCCGATCAAACAAACCAAATTAAACACAACCTTTGGTTACAGTGATTATTTGGGACCAACATGGTAACAACGAAGTTATCTATGTGTTAATGGAATTTCATGGACCATAGTGTGTTCGATTCATCTGAATGTAAACTCACCGAATATAAATTACCAGAATTAATCATGGAAAATGTATTTGATTCTAGACTTCATGTATGGCTTTCAAAGGTTGGAGGTTGTTATAGATTAACGAGAGTATGTTAATATCGAACAGCAGATTTGTTCAATTAATTAAAATTGATATCATTGTTAACATGTTTAAATATTTTGTTACAACGTTGTGACATATCGGTTTGATCAACATTGATGTAATTAAATTCATAACCAAACATCCATGACTTAATCCTAATGTTTAACATCATCTAGATGTACTTGGTTGGTTAAACTTCAAGTGATATAATAATCGGAAACATATATCTGTTTATGTACTAAAACCTCGGAGGTTTAAATCAACTAATGACCAACATGTAAGGAGTTCATTGCCCCATCATAGGGGCAGGAAAGTTGGATCTAACAAGATCTTCCGATCTAGACCATAGGTTCTTATAACAACAAAATGTCTACAAAACAACGTGTTATTCTTTGGTTAAACAAGTTGTTGTAGTGGTGTCAATGAAAGGATGGGATTGATGGCTTTGAAATCAAACATATAACCTGTATCTTAACTTCATGGTTATTAGTTATTCCAACGATAATTGAAATTGTTTAAGATCGGAGGAAGGAGATAATCTCAATTCCAGAGTTGTTGAAGGTAATAATAAGGAGGGTATAATAGTCTGAATTCATAGGATATCGAATTAATGTTAGGTCTTAAGTAGTGACATATAGGTTCAATGGCTACGATAGAAACAACCGATGAGGGTGTTTCAAGTGTAGGATTTTGTTAGGTTAAAACAGGTATGTACGGAGTATTTAAACATCAAAATGATGGTATGAATAAAAGGTATAAAGGAAGGATTATAGGTATGTGTGTTGATATCTTTAAATTGGTTGTTACAAAACGTTGGTTACAAGTGAACCACCTCCAACACATAAATAAAAACAACAAACAAATGAGATATATATAAGTGTTGTTTGTAATGAGGGTTATGTTTGGTGTGACATGTTGTTAGGTTGGTTCGTTGTTACGAACGTGATGTGTCAGATGTAGAGATCAGAAGTAGTCTGGGGTAGGATCATGTGGAGGGTTCAGTGTTGTTAATTTGTTGGTGTGGATGGGGTTTATCTTGTAGGATATAGGATTAATTAGGATGATGTGTTTGATGAACATAACAAATGTTACATTGGATGTGGTTTGTTTAAGTGAAGGATCAGATGGGGATGGGATCTAAGAGTTGATAAATGGTGGTTAATGATAGATGAAGAGAATAGGGAACAACACAGAGTAGGCAGATGGAAGAAAGGATTGGTTTATTGTGTATGTTGGCTTGATTATTTGATAAATTATACAGAGGATGTTAGTAATTAGTTAATAGATAATTAAAACACATGAGATGAAGAAACGATAGAATGAGAAGCTATGAGGGAGGGGATAGGAGGGATGTTAATAGATTTAAATCAACACCAAGAAAGTAGTAGTTGTTGTGTTTGTTGCTGTAACATCCGAATATCATCTGATATCTCGATCGTTGTATCGACCAAGTACAACAAAATAAACATCAATGTCATTGATAAGATGATGTTTTAAGGAGGGTATGATGGATGTTGGATATAAAAGAGATGTGCAGATATGTGGTTACTATCGGTTCCAAAGTTATCAGTTCTCTTACCTTTCTACTGTTTAATACCATGTTTCAGATAAGTCTATCCATGATGGTAAGCAGTTCATAAACAAATGATCTGTTGATATCTTTCATTGTAACGTTTTCCTCATAGTATTCACACTACTATTGACAATCAGTAACACCAACACAATGTTGGGTTGATTCATTTGATTCTCCTAAACAGGTTATAACTTAGACGGTAACATTAACCATCACAACGTTGGTAGTTTAAGACCATTTGTTGTACTTTAATTCGGATATTACCTGCAACGATGTTAGATGTCATACCAGTCATAATATCTCAGACATGTTTACCATCTTCCATTTACTTAGACTTACCAATGATTTATCTTAAACCAATCATATCGATGTTTTTAATTACATTCGAACAAACGGGATTAAGCCAATCGTTTGTTACCTGGTCATTTGGCCATGGTTAGCATCATGGTTGTTTCTGTCTCATTGAAGATATTAAGATCAACGTTTCACCAACACAGTGTTGATGTATCGATCGAGTTTATTTATTCCAATAATCTTATGAATTTATCAACATCAACCTTCCAACATTCGGTTACCATAACATGGATGTCAATGTCCTAAACAGACATCGAAGTAATCGATAAATCTAACATGTTCTCCATATGACTTAAAAAACATATTAAGTAAATCATTTAGATCAGTGATAACAACGATTGGATCATGTGTTTTCAATGGTTAAGATACGGTTGTTCAGTAAGAGATTTAGAAGGTAGTGTCGTATCATTTTAAAAGTATGTTATCATCAGCACTATCTGTATTAAGATGATTTCAACATCTTTCATCTTTGTTTCAATTAAAATAAAACACATTACCATTACTATTTAACATCAGTACTATTTTTTCAGTGTTATGTCTATAACAACAAGATCTATAAATATACGGATGTTTTATCAATATCAAAATCCAGCTTACATCAATATCTCCATAACGGGTATAGTCAACGATATTCATGTTCATAATATCAATTAATTCCAGGTCTATCCAAACAAAGTAATCCCGTTTAACATTGGTTAACATCACTGACAGATACTTCAATTCAAACATCCGATATCTAGTTTAAATTAATATTAAGTATAAAAAACGGTCAAACATTCTTTTAGTACACAAATTAATGAATTGATTTTATTTCTTGGTTATCATTTGTATACCGATTTTATTCTAACGTTATAATACAACTTTGTTGTATCCAAGGTTATAAATCTCGGTTCTTTTAACTAATAGTATTAAAGATTTCAAGTACCGATCGAAGACACATGAACATAACTGTTATTGTCAAGGAACCATGTCATCGAAAAGAATACAAAACACAGAACTATTGAGTGTTGATAGTTATGGCAGGTTTAATTAGTTTTGGGTTCACCATGTTGGTGAGTTCTGGCATCGATTGATAACTTCATGGATGTAAACAGATATTAACAACCATCTATAATCAAACAAAACGTTGTGACCAATGACCACCATATTTATATTTCCATGTTTACAAAAACAACATGTGTATGTACCTTGGTTCTAATTCAGTTAAATTAACTATGAGATAATTTTTCGTAGTGTTAGCACTATTTAATTCTAAATTCTCAAAGTGAAGTAGATCAATAATGATGGATAAAATGTTACTTGTTCTATCGAAAATCAACAAAATAGAGACCGGAATTATACCTGTTCCATCACCAATATATAAAGTTCATTCACCGAAGAATTTCATTAGCAATTGTAAATACTTTAACGAAGTCTGTGATTACAACGATCTAATAAAACTGATGGTTTACAGTGTTGTCTTTAGAACTCGTATAAAACTTGTAGTATGTTATAGAAATAATAATGTTCATAGTGTTAACAACAATTTGGTAAGTTTCGATTATGGGGTTGTTAATAATCCGTTGTTCAGTATCACAGGTTTTGATAATTCGAACACAACATCACGATGATTAAAATGTTTCACAAGATCTATGCCAATGCTCGGTAAATTAACAACATGACCAAGGGAAAACAAGATCCAAGGAACCACCATCCCGAGCATGTTTATAAAACTAGAGAGGGATATAGCCAAACGTTTGACCTAATACCATGTTGTGGTTTCAGTTTTTTCCACGGTTAGAACATTCAAGGTTAACATATCTAATCAGGGTTTAATTATAAACATGAAACAAATAGTTGGATCAGTTGTACATTTATCGTCATTATCAGGATTTTGTTTGATAAGTTTAGGAATAGATGGATTACCAAAAAAATGGTTACAACATCCTCTTGATCCAGACATGTTGTTGGATATTATGGGTATATAAAATCTATAAGACAAGATGTTAGAGGTAAGATATGTTCGAACTTCATGTTGGGCGTTGAAACAACAAGGTCGAAGTCAGTTCTTGTCGGCAACACAGGTGTGTGTTCTGGTGATGTAGGTTTTTATTCAATTTTAAATTTACTCATTCACCAATATACAACATCCATAAGAAACCAAAGATTGTCGTTATTTCCAAACATTTCAACATTCCAATACTTCAATAGTATTTTAGGTTCAACATTATCATCAAATACCTCTGTGGTTTCGTTGTCAAAGTTTCAATCATGATCGAGATTAAAAGCCTTTGTAATCGGAAGTGTAACGAACAACTCTCCATGTTTTGTTTTCAATCCTAAGTCACAAATAAGGAACCGAACGTTGGTGTATATTTTAAATTTTTATAACTTCATTGGATCAAATCTATCATTGGTAATAGGTTTAAATTTAGGTTCACCTTTCGAAGAAGTTTCAATTTCAACAATATCAAGGATAACTCTATCTTCGATGAATATGACATCACTTGTTTTAATTCTACCGTGCAGTAGCTTAACGTTAATTGGTAACAACATCCTAGTTTTCAGTAACAATTAACAACTTTGTTGGTTATCGTTGGTCTTGGTCCAGGTAGTATTCATCTTATCGGATTATTAACGGTGTTTTTATTAGAAACAACACAGGTTGTTTTATTGGAATCGTTAACTAATCGAAGTGTTTTATCTCTTTTATCTAATAGTTCAAGCATCAAGTACGTTGGAAGATCACTTTATTCATCCAAATCAAATTTGTATGGTGTGTTGTTGTTTACGTTATACATTTGTTCGGTTCAGATTAGGACAACATGGTTAAAGAATGGTGATGCATTAATGTTTAATAGATCCTGATGTAAACAGATGATTTCAAGTTCAATGGAGGTGGAACTTACGACTGTGCCAGGTATAACTTCGGCTGTTGCTTCTTTTGGTATTAGTAATATTAACTTAAACGGTAAACCAAACACTGATGTTTTACTAACGTGTAATATAGGTTCAATTGAAAGTAAACCAAACAGGTATGCTTCGGTTGTTTACATGTCAAGACTTAGATTTTATCATCTATCAGATAACTTAATCTGTTCTTCAACTGCTTCCAAGGACAACGTTGTCATGAACCACAGCATTGGTCTGTTGGCTCAGAATTTGCTTAGAGTCAGTCTTAGAGATGTAGTGTTTACTTCAACAAGTTGAAAGTTCAATTCTCCGACATTGGTAACAATAGGTGAAGCAATAGATAAGCATTACTGAATTAATTGACTGAAATCAAACTAATAACAAAATGGTCACAGTTTTGGTCCATTTGGTCAAACGACCAGGTATGCTCAGCATACTAATCGCATAGAGGTTGTAATCTCTAAATCATGATGATGAAGTAAGTTATAACAGCCATCAATTAAATGTTCAAAACACAACATCCCAATGGTTCACTTTGTCTATTATCAAACATGAATCCAAAATAACTATCTCCGAGATAAAAACATACCAAACGTTGTGTTGTCAATATTATGTCGATATTGTTGTTTTAATTCATAAATTGATCTTACCAACCGTTGGTTCTTTTAATAACTCTAAGATATTTATTGATCAGTTCAATCAATTGGTTCAATGTTCATCAAAAGATTTCGAAAGAACCATTGACTTCGTTGTTTTGTGATAAGGTAGTAAATATATATTTGTAACATGGATTATAGTATGTTTATTAAACCAATTCTTCCAAACAAACCATGAGATTAGAATGGCTATTATTAATGTTAGTGGCAAATATAAGTTCGATTGAATATATGGTTAGAAGATAAGCATGTTGGAAGTATAATTCAATTGATAGTTCAGATATTTATATTAGAGGTTTTAATATGACCATTTGATTGGGGTAGATAGAGTTGTTATTTCCTACGTACAGATGACAACACGTAAGCTGATTTTGTTGAAGACTATTAGATATTGAGATATAATTGGGATTGATCGTGAAGTTAAGTTTACAAATCATCATTTGAAATGAAGGAATGACCATGGTGTCCGTGTTTGAAAGTGGTTAACCAACATTTAAACATATCTGTTCTTGTTCTAAACGTTGTAACAACAGGTAAGGTCCGAAAGGACTAACAATAGGTTTAATCTTATCAAAATCTGGAGTGAATGTATTGATAATAGTAGAACTATATTTAGTAATAACAAGTATGTTCATGGAATTTGGTAATTGTTATTGATTTATTAATGAGATTGGTAAAGATAGGTTTAACAGGAAGGATGAAGGAACCAATTGGAAGGTTGGGATGTTGTGGATGTTTTGTGAACCAATCAATGTAGTTGACATGAGTACGTGATCGGTTTGTGCTAACAAAATCAGATGTTGTACGTACAACAGGTAGCATGGTTGTTGCAAGTGGTTGTGAAGTGGGAGTTTAAGTACAAGAACCATATAGATCTCGGATGTTGTTTACGGTCATTTCCGATGATGATGGGATAGTACCGATCAAAATTCAAGTAACTATGGTGTTACAACGATGTTGGGATTTAAAAATTGGTGAATTGTCATATGGGTGTTGGTTCGTTGAGATGTCTGTTAGTAAATTCATTAGAGGTTTTGATGGCACGATGTAAGTAACAGGCTATTGGCATGGACAGAGGTCGGATGCATGTTGATCGAAGGATAGCAGTGGGAAGAAGATGGTTGATGTAGGTAATTTAGGAATGATGTTTAGATCCAAGATCGAGACCGTGTTGTTTCAGAACAGGATAGGGATGACCATCGATATATAATTGGACAATTAGGTTTGATAAGAACAAATGTAAAAGAAGTATTCGTTGCAGGTGATGTAGTTGTGTTTGATCATAAGCACGTGATGGTTAGCTGTTGGTTCTGGCTGTTCTTGTTGTATTAGACTCACGATGGTGTTTCCTGTGAACAACCTTGATTTGATAAAAACCAATTGATACATACATGGTTTGGTTTTTGTATCCAACATCCATTGATCCTGTTGGAATCGACTTCTATAGAAAACCAATTCACATTGATGATAAGTTAAGAAGTGTAAACAGCCACAACGTTGATGTTGGTTTCATAATAACAATGGTATTTGTTTACAACATCCGAACAAAATCCTGATACAATTTGTTATTACCAACGTCCATGCTTACTATGTTGGTTTCTTAATTACTTATCAAACATACCATGGTTCGTTAATGTCAACAGAGTTCGTTTTATTATCAGACTTGGATGTTGATTAGTCGTAACAAAATCCATGATGGTACCTTTTGTGTCTTGATTTCAGTACTTCCTTGTTGTTTAAGATTCAATATTGTAATCTTTTATTATCAATCATTTTGGATCTTGATTTTAGTTAGAATATTATCATTTGTGAATAAATCATGAGTTCTGTTTATAGATCTACCACATAAAGTTAAATCAATTACTTCGTTGTGACCGATATGTTGATTTAAGGTTGGAGATTATATTTAATTTCATCTGAAAATGTATCAAAAGAAACATCCCGATATTCTTCATGTAATCTAAGTAGATATTGAATTAAACGGAATAAAGTTTTAACTAATAAAATCGAAATAATATCAAGGAAATATTTAACCCATCTACAAAACAATGGTATTTTAAAAGAGTTGTAAACTTCATGCTAATGCCGTGTTTGTAGGTAAGATTAAACTCTCCATTGAATCAAATAATGGTGTTGATTTCCCAACCAATATGCCTTGGCATATAAAGATTTATCAATAAGACTACAAAATAATATACAAAGTATAACCGTTATCAATGTCAAAGAATCTGACAGGAACAAGTTGGTCGATGTCGATGTACAACGTTGTTATTAATCTTAAAACTATTAGAAAGATATACATAAACCATATCCGACATTTATTAAGAACCGAAACAATAATCTTTTATAAAACATAGACATCTAAGTTATGACATCTTTGGGTTCGGTAGCATCAATGTTAAACTTTTTTAAAAATAATTTACATATTGGCATATAAATCGTATATTAAAATTTACAACGTATACAAACGTTGCGTTAAATTGATGAGTTATACTTTACTTCAAAATCCAATTCTCTGTAAGTCATCTAATTTAGATAGAACTGAAACAGAATTTTTAAATGAAAGATCAATAAAGGTAGGTGATAAGGTATGTGGTAGGCATGGCAACAAAGGTGTGATATCGAGGATAGTTCCGAAGGAGGATATGCCATTCATGGCCGTTGGAATAGCTACGGACGTTTAGTTTTTTATCCATTAAGTTATACCTTCAAGAGTAAATGTTGAACAGATATTTGAACTTCATCTGGGATTGATGGATTATGATGATGGGATCGGAACTTATAAAAACGAGTTACTCCAAATATATAACATATCGAACAATAAACAGAGAATAATCGATATCACTAAATCAAAACTATCAAAAACAACATCCGAACGTTGAATTTAAACAATCGATTAAAAATATTATTATTGAAATCAATATCTGATTCTATCCTAACGGTCTAATACCAAACGTTCAAGACATAGAAATCGAGTAGGATATTAAGTCCTTAGAATCATGTATTTACCTTTTTAATACAAACAAAGATGATAAATATCGGTGTCAATTATACGATGAGATTACAGGTCTAAAGCTTGGATAGAAACACAACAGTTGGAACCATGTATGTTTATAAATTTAACCACATGGTAGATGATAAAATATATACCAGATCTATAGAATCTTATTCAACCATTAGCCAACACCCACTGAAAGGTATAGATGGACAAAGAAGTATAGAGACTAGGTGAGTTGGAAGTATGGATGTTGCCGGACTGCAGAGTGGCATTTATTATTCGGGTAACTGTTAACTTACTAAACGTATTAATTTAATAATCTAGAGAAACGTTAAGTACCAACATAGATGAGAGATATCTAAGGTTCAAAACATCTTGTGGAGATATATCTGTCTGTTCTGATCAAAGAATCATGTTCGTTTTACATTGAACTTAAGGTAACATAACCAAGAATTAAATGTTGTGATAATGATGTGGTAATTAAACTTGATGGATAAATGAGGAAACAACCCGTTCAAGTTATCAGGTTACTTCAAAATCAAACAATATTATTATAGTCGTATGGGAAGTGATGAACAGTGTATATACCTTTTTTGTTGGTGATAACAGATAAACTTATTAATAGATGTTTCTGTATCCAAGGATATTTGGTCCGATTAACAAGAACAAATATTTATGTAATAAACCTGTGATAAATACAAACAAGTTGTTATCCTAATTATGGAACTGACTTTAATCATTAACTAAAGACGGATCAAACACAGATACGGTCATATAGAATTAGCTAAACCTATTGTTCACACTTGATTTCATAAGAATAACTCAGAAGTACTGAAACTCTACTTGGGTTGTCTAGTTTA
Source organism: Candidatus Hodgkinia cicadicola (assembly GCF_002774925.1). NCBI lineage: Bacteria > Pseudomonadati > Pseudomonadota > Alphaproteobacteria > Hyphomicrobiales > Candidatus Hodgkinia > Candidatus Hodgkinia cicadicola. The sequence goes on along the minus strand of NZ_CM008782.1, from coordinate 41,432 downwards.
GTGATTAAAGATCTGATAAATCGTGGCTTTACATGTTAATATAACAAACGAATATCTGATGATTTATATGGTATAAAATAATTAATCCATCTACTTACAGTAGTTTTGGAAAACAAAGAAGTTATGACAGGATTGTTTTGGAGGGATCGGCAATAAACCATTTACTATCGAGAATAAATCTTATATAAGTTAAAACATGAATATCCAACGAAGATATGAAAAATGCTGATTCTGTGGTTACTTCATAATGAATTAAACGATAGACTGGAGATTATCGATGACCGTTTAAAACATGTTGATCTAACTTGGCTTGTGTTAAACATTTGTTCCTGTTTTACCGGCTAGTTTAAGACCAACGTTGGTAGATGATAATGAAAGAATATAATCTTCCGATCTAAACGAATTTTATAGCTAAGTAAAGAATACTAATAATACTTTTTAAAGTGTTGTTTCGTTGTTTTTAATAAGTTTAGTTAACAATCGGTTACTAACAAATTAATACAAAACGTTGGAACGTTACAAACGAGTAGCAGATATGTTATATGACAATTCGAGCAACTTAGATAACCATCCGCCATATAGTAATAAAACATTAACATCTATTTCAGTAAATGTTGAAAGATAAACATGGTAGATTCCGACAGTTTCTTTTTAGGTTAAAAGTTACAGATTATTCTTGATAAACGGTAATTGTTTCAAGTTCAAAACTAAAACTTGATGAGTGTAGTATGCCATGAATTGCGGCATCTGATCTGTTTAAACCAATTATCTATTTAAAATCAGTATTGAAACTTGTAACCAAATCAAATGTATTCAATAGAGAGTACGTTAGATGTAATCCGGTTATGGCTAATCAAAGCTTATGATGAAGTTATAAGTTGTTTATCCTATTATTTTAAACAGAACACCAATACTTCATAAACTTTGTATGTTGGTTTTTATGGTAAAATTAAATAATAAAGATGTAATCAAAGTACATCCCATCCTGGTTTATAAACGGTTCAACGTTAACTTCAATGATGATTTAATGGTAACAACACATGTTTCTTTAACTAATGAAGTCAACAAAATCATGAAGTAATGAAATATATGTTATCATCTAAGAATATACTACATCCGACCTATGACAACGTTGTAATGAACTCTAACTAAGAACATGGTAATGGGATTATTTCTGTTTCACTTTTTAATAGAAAGTAATAAAAAAATACTTAAGATTTGAATCATTGGCTTTACTTAAAAGAGTTATTGATCTGAATTTAATCAATGTTCATACTAATATTATATATGGTGTAACTATTAATAATAAATTTACAACAGTTATAACAACATCAGGGTGGGATTTTTGTATTGCTGATATAGTACCATCTGAATGTTGTGGCAGATATGATGTTTCATCATCTGGATTTTATAAAGGATCGGATTATAGATTTTTATACAAGAAGTTAACACAGATTGTGATCGATGAAAGATGGTTAAAGTTTTGTGAAGCACTAATAAGATTGGGATTTAAATATACAACATAATCTGAACTATTATTAGGTCATCTGACTTATTAACTTCTGAACACGAACAAAACACCTTGTAAATCTGTTCGAAACAAGGTAATAGAAGTGATTAACAACACGCAAATTATTCTACATAATTCACAACAACGTTTAGGCTTCTGAGGGTTATGATCAGATGTTTGTTGATGGAGTTTACAAAACTATGGATCTAGATGATTCAGATATGTATCCCAGTAATTCTTCATTAATTAGCATAATGGTGGGTTTTGGTAGTGGCATGAACAATCAGGTCGGTTACAACAACTAACGAGTCTATAGAGGGAAGTTGTTTGCTTCAATGATGGGTTAAACAAAATGTCAACATCCCATCCGTACACAGAGGATATCTCAACCGTTGAAATGTTTGTACTTAGTTACAGTTAAAGAAAGAAAAGATTAACAGATCTGTTGAATAAAACATTTAAATCAAGTTATTTTATAAGAGAGTTAGTATGAAACATCAGGAGAATGTGTTGCAGATGAGATTGGTTACAGAACAAAGTTGAGTTTAGAGATAGACTTGTCATCAGATGATTGTGATAACACTTGTGGTTGACTTGTTGGCAGGTTCTTGCTTGATGATGTGATTGTTACCAACGTTGTAGTAGCTGATTCAAATGTTGTGTTGATTAAAGAGATAAATATCGGATCTTGTAAAGGTTTGTAAGTATAAAGTTCATACTCGTTTGCCATTAATGTAACAAACAAAATCCGGTATATGCAGAAAGTGTTATGGATTGAATTATTGGTACAGGAAGGTTATTGAACTTAGGTGATTCGGTTTGAATATTGACAACTCAATCGATCGGTTGAATCTGGATTTAAGTTAACGTTAGGACCATTCCATGAATTAGAAATTAATGACTTGAAACCTATGAAAAATATCAATGTTATACTGAAATAACATGTTGTTGATGGATTAAAGTACAAAATTTTGTATGTTTTATTCATATCAAGATGTCTTAATCGTTGTAAGTAATAAGCATTCAGTTATGATTTATTAACAGGAAAACTTGTTTTGAAGGTTGTTGTTCCAATCGGATCCAGATTATCCTTTAATAACAATGACTTTGTTTAAGAAAGAACTTATTGACTCCGTTGTGATCAAACGAATTTTGTGTTGGTTCATGTTAATGGTAGATTATGTTATGGTAATCTGAGTTACAATGGTAACTTCAAATGAAAGATCAAGATTCAATGATTTATTCTCAGTTAAAAATTAGAAACAAACAGATAAAATCGATGCCAGAATTATACTTAAAGTAATTGATATGAATTTGACATATTTGTTAAACAACAACGTTCCATCTTCCAATCTTGTTGGTCATAGTAACTGTAATGTTAAAATATTTGATTGTATTATATTTTTTAAAAAAGAAGGAGTAAACAGATTATTAAGACATGGCTTTAGATGAAAGTGGAGGTTAGTATAAGTTAGAACAATTAATTGATAATTCTTAATCGAATTCGGATGTTGTTTTTATCCCACCATGTTGCGGATTGTTAAAGATAGGTAATACAAAGAGGTTTTTCGATTCATATGTTATTGAATAAACACGAGAATAAGGTTCCGATAGTATACCATTTATAAAAACCGACATTAAAACATAAACATTTGATAAAGATGTTAGTATTATGTAAATGTTGTTGTCTGATAGGTAGATCTTTCAGATTATGCTACCAATTATGGTAGCCTGTTGTTTTGTTAAGTATTTTATCAGAAGTGTTTAACAGATTTATGAACAATATGAGGTAAATGTTAACCCTAAACATATAGAAGACATATTAGAACTAATGACATCGATCTCAGTAATGTGGAATACCAATTGCTTCAACTTTGATTTAAAAATCCAGCAATAAATGATGAGTTATCGGTCAGATTAACAGGTTTTATCAAACGTTTGAACAGGAACAGATTAGATATTTTAGACAGGTAGTTGACATATCGAAGTTATGAACTAAAACATCAGATCTCACCGCTATCAACAATGTCCTATTAAAGTTAAACAAAAGCCATAGCCAGTGTTGTTATTAGAGATTTAGAATTAAAAATGGTAGGTATTAAAGACCGAATAATGTTTGGTATGTTGCCATTAATTGGTCTAGGATATGCAAACGAGTTAGTTAACTTCAATAATATTGTATAGTTTTAAAGAACATGTTTAATCTAGGATATTTTATTAAAATCTAGGAAATATAACATATAAAGTGATTAGTTCTGTTATATAAAGTAATAAACTTTAATTGAAAATTATCGGTGTTAATACAAGCCGGAATGATGGTGTTAAGTAGTTAGTGGTAATTGATTAATGAGAAAACATGCAGGTGGGGAAGTTAAATGTTAATGGTATTGATGCGATGGTGGAGTGTTTTATAGGGAGTAAGTAATGGATATTTTTTGTTTGGATCAGTATATAAAGGGTCTGATCGGTTGTTTTAATATCCGGTTGAATGATTGGCTGATAACAACGTTTGAAGTGGGAAGTGTTCATGGTCTTTGTTTGAAGTTCAAAGGTTGATGTGTTTAAGTCATACCAATATTATGGTTTAGATCAGTTTGGTACGATGGTATACTTTATGATGGAAACAACATCCTGTTAATCAGGATTTCATTAATACAATGTCTTTAGGATAAGGATGTTTATGCATGAAGAAAAGAGGTTAGGTTTGTAGTTACTCTTGGTATTACTTGTTCAGTGAGTTTGTTTAGGTTGGATTTTTATGTTCCAAGTATGTCAATGTTGGTTGAAATTATTTAAGTAAACATCGGTGTTCAAGCAATCGGAGAGTACAGACTTAATTGATCAGTTTGGTTTATCTACTTCAATAGAGTTGTGATTGGCTTGGTTGTTGAACATCAGAAGTAGAAACGAACACTTGAAAACACAGAGATTGGATTAGCTGAAGGTTGTGAGTGTTCATGAAATAATTGGGGATAGATGTTGTTGCTGTTAAAGTTCCTGTTAAATCAAGTAGAATATCGAACAATTGTTAGATGTTTTGTGTTCGATGTAGATAAATTCAGATAAAAGAAATAACATAAGTTCATCTACCTGTTGAGATAATTATAGATGGTAGATTGGTAAAAGATGAAGACGGTTGTTAATGTGTTGGTTTATTAAGGTACAATTGAGGTGTTGTAAGTTGTGATGATTGAAGCCAATGTTTTAATGGCTATTTTAATAAAGATACAAAATTGTAACAGAGAGGTTGGTAGTTGATTAACTGGATTGAGGACTGGGAGTTTGAATTGTACAACGTGTAAATGGCAAATCAATGTGACGTGATGTTAATTAAACAAGTCAGTGTTGATTCTTGTTCGATGAGAATAATTATTAGTTTAAGGAATCAGATGTAATAGTTAAAGTTAATATAATTTATGGACTCAATAAAGTTATAAATTAGTTAATGGATTAAAGATCTACTTTGATAGGTGTTGGTCATATTAGTCATTGAAGATGTTATCTGTGTTGGTAACGAAGTCAGCTTTGATGAGTATTTAATGTTAAAATGATTACAGAAGTCGAAACATCTGTTTAACAACCGGATGTTGTTACGTTTAATTAATAATTAATATATGGGATTATATAACGATAAAGGAATAATGGCAACAAGGTAGTGAATAGTACGAGCGGTGGTATAAGTTGAAGAGATATATACATCAAAATGGGATGTAACTTACGGTAATAAATTAGTTTGTTAGTGAGATTTGTATCAGTTGTTGGACCGTAATCATTCATCTAAGCAATGGTTGTTATTAATTGTTCGAATTAAACGATTTTGTTTAATGGATGGTTTCTTTCAATGGGATATTAGATCAATTGTTTAGATTTGTTGTACACAAGGGAGAATTGGTGTTAAATTAACATATATGTTGGTATCACAATTGTTATAACATCTTGTTCATGGTCGTTTATGTTGTTCACTTTAGTACCATGTTTTATCATGTAATTGAAGATTTAACCGTTTGTTAGTAATACAATTCAACACCGTTAAGGTTAAAGAAACCAATCTTATGAAAGAAATACTTGTATTATGTACTGTGTTTTATAATTTAAGATGTTAACTTTTAGTGGTCATTAATAACTCCATGTTTTTAACTTATGGGTATAACATGTTTTATCAATAGTTGGGGTATGCTTTTAACAACAGAAATGTTAATAGAATGGGATTAATATTATCATAATTATGTTAACGGATTATATGGATTGGTTTAACTTTATGGGATCTGATTCAAGTGAATGATATAGATCGGTTCAACAAAATGAATCAATTAAATATTACTAAACATGATTTCTATGGGATTATTTCAACTTAATTTTAAGTATATTATTTAAATCATCTAATTTTAAGTGGTTATTAGTTCATTCGTTTACGTTTGGTTGTTAGAGTCTTTTGATGGGTTCGTTTAATGTACAGGATTTAGGAACATAATGAAGAGCTTAGGTTTAAGTTGTGTTTGGTAGTTATGGTACTCTTAACAGTTTTTTTGTTGTATTACTCTGAATAATATTCCCATATCTACAGATCATGTTAATCGTATTTGTTTGAGTAATATTAATGTCTAACCGATAGTGAGATTTAATCTAAAGGTAGATTATCGGTATTAAATTGTTAAGCTTACCATGATGGTAACGAATATTGGAAGGAGAAACATAAAGTACAACAAGATGTTATGGGTCATTGGATTGCCATCTGGAGGTTTAGATCTTATCGACATTAGGATTTTGACATTAATCAAAAAAATTATAAACCTTGTATATGTTTAAGTTTATTGATAAACAGAAAATTATTAAGTTATTAAGATGAAACTATATGGGTTCAAAATGGTTTAAACTATCAAATCGAACGTATGATTACTTTGTGTTGTGTTCAAAAAGAGTTGTAGTGAAACTTCTTCGTTCTGGAAACATGCTTGGATATAGTGAGATAAACGAACTTGTATTTTATCTGAATATATTAGGAATTCCATTACGATACTTCCAAACGTTGGAGCTATGGACACCACATCCTCATATTTAAGTTGAGAATCGAACCTTTCGATTAATAAAAGAGTTATCATAACCAAAATAACTAAGAGATCTATTTGTTGATAGTAAATTTTTTATAAGTGGACTTTAATGAAATTGAAATCAGTAGTAGTAATTTATTTGGTTTCGAGATTGATTCAATAGGTTCGTTGATGCTTTATATCAAACTTTTAGAAAACATTGTTTGATAGTATGTGGTTTTTAAAATCGAATTGACATTCGGAGATCTACTTATTAACTAATCTTTATCATCTTCACGATGATCTTAAACATGTTTCGATCTTAAGCCTAAACATGATAATTGTAAACAAATCTTTTATAACATCCCGATATTCTTCATGTAAACTTTATAGATAACCAACGTTGCCAACATCCATACACCCAATTTATTGATGTTATAGAAGCCGATATGTGTATAAATTATAACTGGTTAAAAACTGATTAAACCAACGATAATATAAGTTCCATTCGTAAATCAATATAATTCTTTAAAAATTAACCACATTTTGTTGGTACATTTGGTTTTATTAATTAATTATTACTATATTTATGTTTAATATTGATTAAAACAACAATTCGACTTATTACTCATAGTATTCTAATAGACATATTGTTATCATAATTGATGTGGTGTTGTTATTATCGTAAATGTTATCGAATGTTGGTCGTTGTAAGGTATTATATCGATGGATTAAATATGAACCAAAAAAACCATAACTCACCGAGTTAACTGATTGGAACAGAGGATAAGAATCAGTTGTTTAGATTATTGATCATAATTATGATTAGTAGTTTAATCTTTATATTGGTTGTGGTAAATAAATTGGTGGTTTCATGATATGATCGATAATTTTATGCTTAAGTAAGTACTAAACACAACAATTTATAATAACGTTTTACATCTAATTACATGTGTTTGTTAAAGCTTATTACTGTGTTTGTTTGATTTTAAAAAAGATCAGTAATATTGAGGTAATGACTACAGATGTGTAGGTTAGTTCAATTTAGGTTCGATATCAATGGGTTTTTGTTTATAATTTTATTAACTTTATATTAATTAACCAAACGTTTAGCCATTGTAATAACATGATGGGAATAAACATGTTGTTGTGTTTCAGATATCGGAACTTAGTATGGCTATAAAACATATAACATTATAACGAACAATGACCTATTATTTGTTAACATGAGAACTTGGCTTATTTGTTGATTTAAATGTATTGTTATGGTATTGACATGTGTTTATGTATTAATTAAGTCATTAGCTTAATCAGTATGAAACTTTATATTAATTGACATATGTAACAAATCAAAAAAACCCTATCAAGGATGGTTATTTAGACTTAAAATAAACAACGATGCAAGAAACGATGGTGGCATCAAATTATTCATTGGATTTAGTTATTTAAATTATAATTGACATGTATCCGGATTGATATTTTGTTGTTAATGGAATTAGGGTATTTATCAATGTGTTGTTTGTTCATTAAACGAATTCTAAGGAACGAGGTATTATAAACAGGTTCGTGGGTTGTATTGTAATCAAAATATTTTAATGTTAGATATGTATGGTTTTATAATTATTGATAATAATCGGAACAGTAATATGTCTTGACAGGTTGTTTGATGAAATATTAAGTCTATACTTGTATAAATATTACTTTTAACATAAATTAAATTAATCCAACAAAGTGTCGTTAATTATATGGATCTGTTAATCAAAAACCCAAACATCATAATATGTCAGTTGTTATTAAGGGATGTAATTGGTGTTAAAGTTTAAATTTTAAGGTGATTACAATATATCTTTCAAATTGTTGTTAAATATGGTTACTTAGTTAATTGATATTAATAAGATTAAATTTAATTAGAACAAGGTATGTTAACGAGATGACCAACATGGTATTTTGGTAATTAATTTAATATTTTAAGTAAATATGAGATAATTTATTGAATTATTTTTGGTTAAATATCAATATGAGACCGTTGTCAAATACTGGCTTAATATTTAAATAAATATCCTTAACAAATCATAAATTAATTAGATTAAACACCATTATGTTACCTTGTTGTTAAATTCTTCATAGTTAGTGTATAAATTTATTGTAAAATGTAATCTATATCGGAGTAACATTTATATCTTGTTGGTGTTAATACCATTTATATTAAAGGGAACCAATGTTTATAAATAATGTTGATTAGGAAGGTGTTCGTTGTAATCTGTTTTGTTTTGGTATCTTGAAGATATAATGGACCAAACTTCTTGGTTAGTTAACACATAAACCTCTCAAAAATCCAACAATCGATTGAACATCAATATATCACTAATATTATTTTGGTACTGGTTGTTGTTTGTAATAACAAATGTTATATTCATATCAGTATATATCTTTTTTTTCTTCCATTGATTTCGGTTTCTTATTATAGATTAAATAACCCAATGTTTTGTTATACCTTTAACATGTTATAGATCTAGAACGGTGTATTGTAATCGATTTACCTCGATAAGTAGTTTATAACATTATAATTCTTAAGCTGTTTAGTTCGGCATTAATCTGTTAACATTAAAACAACGATTGGTTAAGTTGATTGATAAGATATTAAACTGTAGGTCTATATAATGGTTGTTATTAAGTTTAAGCCTATACATTGGTATGTTGGAGTTTTAGTTGAAAGTATATGCAAATGACATGATTAATAGACCCGTTTTTAATGATAAGAAATGTAAATGTTTGGGGTTGGGATGGATGATGGTTGATGATGGTGGGTTAGGTAATGTTTAGATTATTTGAGTAATATATTAGGTATTAATAGCTTGGTTATTTTAGTGATTAAATCGTATACATGACTTAAACAAAAAATTATAGGTATCAATAGTTAATATACTGTGGATTTAAAAAAGGTTACAAATGTTGTAAGTGATGTGTTAAGTCTGTCTAGGTGTATATAGATGGTTATCTGATGGATTTTAGGAGTTTGTTTGGGAACAGGAATCACATATCTATTAAGATGACAATACGTGTTGGTTTTATCTGTTAGGTCTTATTGATTGGTTACAGTATTTTTTCGTTGTTAGTAATAATGTATTGATCGTTATTATTTGCTTGATTTATATTTAAACACTTCAACTGAATCGTATATTTGATCTGTTACAGTTAATTTAAGTAGATCTTTAGATTATATCCTTTTTTATATCCCTTTTTAATAAAAGATTACCATCGTTGTGTTGGTTTTGTCGATTGGGTTAAAGTTATATATATTTGATGTTTAAAATATTTAGGATATATCTGATGCTTAAATATGTTGTTAAGTTCGATAATGGGTCGTTGTTTCGAACGATACAACCAGATCTATTGGTTTTAGAAGATGTAGGAGAGTAATCTGAACAACACGTATCGATATCTTTCTTTAGATTTGATCTTGGTGATTTAAATGTCAACTTAAGCTCTGAGTTTTGATAACGTTCAACAGGTAGCTTTATATTTCATTGGAATAATCATGTTTCAAAATATTGTTGTAGTTTTATGTTGAAGTAACAACTTAAGAATACCGCTAAGCCATAATATTTATCTTTGTATAATAATCGGAATATGATCTACAAAATCTACAACTTCTTAGAACAGACATTCCGATAACATTCTATACCTCAAACGTTGGTTAATGAGTATCTCTTTTCTGTTCTGATATCTTCTATTATCCCGTTGTTGGATTAACTTAATAAAACTATCTTGGAATAGAATTGTTCGGTGGTTGTATTGAGATGGTGTTTAATAAAACGAATTAATACAACTAACTGATTGGTATAACACACTGTTCAACCTTTTAACAACGTTGTATCTCATTCTTGGGATAATTGTAACAACTTCAGAATCAATACCACTATAAACTAAAACTAATCCGATCATAACTCTTAAATCAACTAAGATATAATTCCAACCTCTACTATGTTAGATGTGTTTAATCTTTGGTCATTGAAGTACAACAAAATAATCTGATTACACGTTTACATCTAAGTTATGTGTCCGTTGTTTCTTGCTAGGAGTTATTTTAATTGAATTACATGTTATCGATATTGGTTGTTATATGTGGAGTAATTACGTTTTATTTGTATACTTTTAATACGTTAATTATAAGTTCAGTTTATAAAAAAAAGATATACTAATCTAATAACACCCATGTTGTTAATAATGGGTAGTTGTTATAACCGGATTATTGAGTTAATCCACCTTCGGTTTAAATTAATGTAACAAAAAATATGGTCTTGGTAAGACATTGGATTAATTCATCATGTGGTTAAACATTACATGAGGTCGTTGGAGGTATAAAATAGATGTAAAATTAGTTGTTATGGGATTAAATTTATAAGAATACTGAGTATAAATCAGTTTAATTTTATGTGGATATGGAGGTTGTTTACGTTGTTGAATTGTTGTTTATTTTTAGTAGAACTTATCTTAACCATTGGTCTAGAAGTTTAGATCGGGGATATCAGCATGTTGTTAGTCAATAAGATATCATTGTTAAACGTTAATCTTTAATAGACTTTATCAATTTCCTGTGATTTATTACTGAGTATTATAAGTTTTAAAAAAAAACACAATATCGGTTATTTACATTAAGTAAAAAATAATTAATTAAATCGAATATAATAAGACAACATATTTGATAACTTTGGTTGGAATCGAGATTTGTTTGGCACGTTGTGATTCGTAATGTTAACATTAACGGAAAAAACCGTTGTGACTAGTTATTAGATTTTATTAGATATTTAGATTAATCACTGTTAATTCTTGGTTTTCATCGATGTGTTTAATAGCAATTAATAGATCTCTGGTTAATAACTTACTGTTAATAATCCATCCATTTAAATTTGAACTAATAGTACTATTTGTAAAAATCCGTTGTATTAATAACCTACGGTTTGTAACGATAATGTTGGTTTAAATTATTCACTATGGGATGTAACGTAGTACTATTGAAGTTATGAGTTATTCTCATCTCTGTTTGACTGGATTTTGGTAGTGGAATTAGTTAATTAAATTATTAATCATGGTATCAGATAACAGATTAGAACTCATTAGGATTTCATGTATCAATGTTGGATTATGTCCGATAATGGTACTAATATTATGTTCGAAGTTAATTATATAATTTATTAGTGATTAGAATTTGTTAATCTGTTGGCAATCGAATCAGGGTCGTCTGTTGTTCTATAATCTTGTGGATTAATGATGGCTTAGTAAACGATTAGTATAATCTTGATGTATTAACTTAGTTGTTATAACATTGGTACCGAGTATCTAATATATCCATTAATTAATTTTTTTAATAGTATTACTGATTTGGATTGGATTTTTATAACATTGACATATGTTAATAGTTGATTCTTTATTGGATTTTGATTTATAATATTAAATTGGTAATTGTTATTGAACTAATGCATGGGTGTTTTGGAACATTTGGTAATCAAGTAACAGTTATAAGAATATTAATATTATTGGGATGAATTATTATCAACATCCATTTTTTGGTAAGTGTATGCAGTTTGTTGTGAGTTTTGTATAGTTAAAGTATTAATTAAATAAATGTTGGTAAGTTTAAACAAAATCCTGTTAGTTAAAGCCAAATTGTCATTAGTTTTATTTGTTTTATATAATTCATGTTTAATATTACTTAGTGGTTCCGTTGGATGATCGGTAAAGTAACTTTCACTGGACGTTGGTAACTTTGGTCGTTGTAATCGTATTTATTGATAACATATAGACAGATTATTGTAAGATTAAAAAAAAGATTTCCATACCATATCCTTGTTAGTAATCTTTAACAAAAAAGGTTAATATAGTATTTGGATCAAGATGTGGTTACTTAATGGTAACAACGAGGTATGTTTTGTTTTTGGGTTGGTGTAAGTGTTGATAAGTTCAATTGTTCAAGATATTTAATTGATAATCTTTGAAAAGCTTGGATATTAAATCAAAGTTTTGTTGTGTGTTGTGATAAGTTTATAACATTTGGTTGATTTTGTTAGTAGGATTGATGTTTTAGATCAGGTATAATCAGGTTATTGTTATTAATTATTGTATTAATGATGGTGGTTCTTGATGGTATGGTTTTGTTTGTATAGGATGTTGTTAAGATCATAATGTTATATGAATATATTTGATATGTTGATAATGGGATAGATTTATGTTTAATTACAAGGTATATGGTCTAAAGAATCAGTCAGTTTGTTTGGTTTTTGATAGACTTAATAAATTATAATATCCTCTTATTATTCCGATTAATTTAAAACCTTTGGTTGTTATCAGCGAATCCGAATAAACTATATTGGTATTGATAATGAGTAATAAGTTCGAAATTGGTGTTAAAGGTTATCGATACAACGTTGGAACATGGTTGTGGGTTGTTGTTTTGGTACAAAATTGGGATGATAGTATGGATGTTTAGATGGATCTAGAGATAGAAGTTACTAACCATGAAGGATTTAGTTCAAATCTATCAATTATGATAGGTTCAAAAAAAATTTAGATGTGGTTAGGTTTATATATTATATTTATCGATTAATTGTAGGTGGTACTTCTGGTACGATTAGAAGTTAATATATTTATGACAACATAATTAATACATGATATCATCGAACATCTGTTAAGTTTTATAACATCCGGATTTATTACATGCTTTAGTTTTTAGTTAAACATATATCACTTTTGATCTAAATATCTAAGATACATCCCTTTCATTACTATTATAGTAACCATTAATATCATCATGAATATGCTAAGCTGTGTTTTCAGTCTAACAACATCAATGACATTTGGTAAGTGACCGTTGTTATTAAGTTGTTTATGAATTAGATGGAGTTTGTTGTAGATGTTATTTGTTTTGATTTTAATATCGAATCGTGATATAAGTTTTAAGACCAAAAGGTGTACACTTCATTTATGTAGGTTCAATAGACCGAACACGTTGAGGTTGGTGTTGCCGATTGATCTTATTAAATTTGATATAAGGATTAATGTGAAACATGGACATGATGCCATGATGTTGTTTACTTTTCATGTATCCGAGGATAGGATATTATCAGAAGATTTGGTACCACCAAGCATTGAGTCAATTAAATCCAATGTTTTAGATAAAATTAAACCAGGAAGACCTGTAAATAGATAATAAAATAGAGGTAGTAATATACTGTTATTGAAATTTTTTATCAATGATAACAACATGGCGTTGCATATACCATGTTCATCAAGATGTTTGACTGTTTTGTTGTTAACCGATGATAGTTTATATCTACATAGATCTAAATCAGTACTGTATAGTTGATTCAAAGTGTTAGTTACATGGATAAATGTGTTCTTGTAAGAAAGTAATGTCGTTGCTATAATTAACTCTAACATCCAACCAAATTGTGTATAGTTTAATCACTTATGAAGATTGAAGCCTAGATATCACTCGATAATATAGGGTATTAATAAGATCAGATTACCATATCATTTTGTTGTAATTGATTTTTTCTTAAGTAATCAGTAAATGATTTGAGCTAACCGAATAATTGGAGTGTTAACAACTTGTTGTATGTATTTCACCATGTTTTGTCAACCAAACACCAATGCCAACGAAATAATATTAACGGTTGAATATCTCATTAAAGCAGTATTACACTTAAATCTTGGTGATTAAGATCCGACTATCCAGTTTGTTTTTCGATAAATAAATAACTTATTCAATGATCTGTCATTGGAGTGATTATTTCAAAATTATACTAACTTTGGTTTGTACGAAAGAAATTATTTTAAAGACATATTTAATAGTTGAAATCAATGGTTGTTTAGAATTGGAAAGTATTTATTCGATGTATATTTTGAATAGTAGTACAATGTGTTAATCTTTAATAGATATTATAAACCTAATAAACGAAGTACATGTACAACGTTGACATCAAGGATGAATATGTCCGATTGGATTACTTGGAGGTTGTAACATAGGATTAATATTTACTCTAATCTCTTAACCAAACACAGCTGTTAACAACAAAAACCATACTAACAGCATGTTATAAGGTTTGTAACGGTCTTGTTGGTAATCAAATAATATGTTTCCGCTATTCTTGTAAAGACTTAAATTGTATAACCATAATATCAGGAGGTAATCAATTCAGAGATAAGATTATATGTGGAAACCAACAAAAACTCATTAACTAAACTAACCGAAGTTGAAATATGTTATTACCCAGATAACAATTCGTTACTTCTCTTTCAACGAACTTAATCCTTTTTCTTAAAAACAACGATCAAACATGATGTCTTATTACTGTTAACATGGAGGAACAAACGGTTACATCATTGACTTCTCAATCTCTATTGTTAGAAACAGGTATAGAGAGATTAATCATTGGAAACAGTCATAACAACATGTTCTCTAAATCTAATGGTGTAGTTATTAAAGTTGATTCAACAAAATTTTATTATCTATACCACTGCTATTAACCTGTTATTTTGTTTATAAACTGCTATTGACAAACACGATAATCAAAACGTGTATATAAGAATTAGGTCAATAGTATTACCATTGCAACTAGTTATTAAAAAGGTGAATCCATAGTTTAATGTCAGTCATACTACCATAGGGGAATTAAGTTCAGTTGCCAACCTGTTGGTAGTGTTTACGTGTTGGGAAGGATGTAACTTTGAAGATTCTGTTTAATTTCAGAAGGTTAATAGGTTAATGCCGCAGGAATTACTGGTTTGTTTGGTTAGTTCAATTTAGTTTAGTTATTCATTGATGTTTGATCGGTCGTTCAAAAGGTTCTAATGATTATGTGTTTTTCAATTATCTGAGTATAATCTGTTCAACCGTTGTTTATAATCCAATGTTGGTCTTTAGAAATATGTTAATCGTTGTGATTTGTTTTTTAAATTTATTAATGTTATTTGGTTGTTGTTTTTGTGTTATCGTTGTAAGTGTTTCTCGATTTGATAGGGTATTAAGTTATAATCTTGGTAGTTGGATTTGGTTGTTAACAGATCTGTTTATTTTAATATCCATGTATGAAAACAACATGTGGCTATCGAAATGTACCCTCCTTAGGAGGGGTTAAACACCAGATGTTCATGTACCAACGTTTGAAGTGCATAATATCTGCATCTGTAATAACCATCATCCCATGGTTAGTTCCTATACTGAAACCATATTAATCCGAACATATTAACTAAAACATAACTTGATAACAACAGGTACATAGTTATCGTTGATCGTAACAACAATCCTGTATACATGTAATTGACGAAGTATGTATAATACAAAGACCGATGGTACAACCATCGATAAGTTCAATTCAACAACCGATAACAACATAACCAAGAGATGGTAGAAACGTTTTATAACAATGGTTTGTTTAGAAAATCTATAAGGTAATAAATCTGTCAACTAAATGTTATGATAAAATGATGTGATAAATTATATGGTTTGATGTAAATGTTTGGATTATTTCATGATGGTTTTAACTTGAAATAACTTGCTCGGCATAAAGATTTGTGGGTTCGGATGTAGGTATAGATTGGTCGTTGGTTAATGTGATGTTGTGGTTAAAGTTAAATAAAAAACCTGATGGCATTGATCAAAATTAATAGTAAATGGACTCAGAAATATGAACAAGAAACGATTACTGAATAGATTTTAAAGAACGGTAAACAGGTGTATCAAGTACTAATAACATTAATAACCAAAACAAAATCCAAGATACCCTCATTTAGTACTATTGAAGGAATAATATAAGATTAAACATGTAATATAAATCTCTTAACAGGTTATTCTATAATTTGTTCATAAATAATATTTAATAATTAAACCAAATATAACCTATTCCTGCCAAACGTTGTTGTGACAACATTGGTTTACTTTTTTTTCATCAGAGATCAATCTAAACGTTGGAGACTCGGATTATAATCAAATATATCATGACTAATAATATCTTTCTTTAAAATGATTATCAATTGTTACACCACCATGACTTCATAAACGAACAACTTCATGAATATTATATCTATAACATTATTTTAATTTTTTTGTTAGTTATAATTGTAATGGTTATAATTTATACGATTTATATTAACTAATAACCTACTTATAAGATTCAAAATTAAAGGATTATAGTAACTATGATGTCAACTTATCGTTTAATCCAAGATCTTTTTTCTCATGAATAATTAATCCAAACAATTGATTTACTTCATTGAAAAACTTAACTTCAGAACAAAATCGTTTTAGTGTTTTAACTCGTACTGTAAATAATGGCTGTTCTTTACGAATAAGTACAAGTCGTTGATTGACATGAATTTCACCGCAAATTAATTTAGTACCATATATAGTACGGTGTTGTGATTGAAATATTTTTTCTACCCGAATTAATAACTGTTGTCTTGTTATTAATTTTTCTAACCATTGTACAAGCATGTATATAAATTTCGGATTGAGTACAGTAACACTTGATCGTTTAGCAATACACTTAGTACTTACAACGGACTTTATATCAGAAGTTATTAAAGTTGGTTTTGTTATTATTATGAGAACAACATTTATAATTCAAATGTACTCAACAATTTCTGTAACAACCTTCGGTGTTAATTCATTTATTAAATCAATAATCTCACTAAAACTAGAACACAAATTAGCTTTAATTATTGTATCAGTTATTCCGACTAAAAAATTATCACGATAAGAGAAATTAACATTAACTTGTTTTATCGGCATTGTAGTACAACGGTTGTTTTCAATATGGTGTTTAAATTGGATGTTAGTTGGTAGTATGGTTAATTCTGTGATACAAACTGCTATGGTAAAATGAGTATTCCTCTTGAAATAAATGTTGGAAGATTCGGTTCCAAGTATCACAACCGTCCCATATTTCAACAGTCCTTGAACTACCAACACATTAGCAACTGTTCTTAATCTGTTAATTAAATTAATTTCTAGGATAATTCCAATAGGTAATGAATTTAAATTGTTCATAAATGTTGATCTGTTTACTAACGAACACAATAAATTTAATACCTGTTTTATATTCTCACTTGATTTGGCTGAAACCAAAACTTCGGTTGTATTGCCACCAATTATTTCAGGAACAATACCAATCTTAACTAATTCACTTCTAGTCTTAGAAATGTTTTCTTCCATTTTAACTATTCCACAATCAAGTTTATTATACACTATCAAAGTTGGTAAGCCATATTGTTTAATTTGCTTCGCATGTTCAAGTGTTTGGGGCTTTGGTCCGTCTTGGAGTGATACAATTAACACCGCTATACCAAAAGTATGTAAACCATATAAACACATATTTCTAACTAGTAAGTAATCAGGATCATCAATAAACGTTAATTTCATTCCTTTATGTTTAAACATGTCAACCTTGTGGTATCGAATAGTACAATCTGAGTAACAGGATGTTGAATTTTTTTTGGTTATACTATCAATCAGACTTGTTTTACCGTGACACGCATGGCCAAAGACATACACAATCGGTGATTTTGGAACAACATCATGAATATTATTATTTCTAACCACTAATGTAATACCACGTTTGTTAATTTGTTTCAGTGACAGTTCAACCAATTTCAAATATATGTTTCATTTATAGATGTATTGTTTATAAAATTAATAAACTTAAGCCTTAACATTTATTATTATCTCAATTAAATTATCAACCTAAGTGATTAACTTACTACATAAATCACGATTTGGTTATATATAGACAACAAAATGTTGGTGTTTGAGCAGTTAGAAAGATGGGTATAATAGGTTAGCTATAACGTTTATGTTTTAAAAAACTACTGGTTGTTAATATTCTAGAACCGATTAAGATAAAGTTAACAACGAAGTAACATGTATAGAAAAGGTATATTATGGATGAACTTTGAGCTTATAGATTTGTAAATAATTATAACAAACGATGTGAACTATTTGAAGTGGTCTGTAATATCTCATTGTCATGGGTTTATTATATTAACTTTAAGCAATACGAATAAGCATAGCGGTCAAACATCGTTTGAGTTGTAAGCCAATACAGACACGAATGGTATATGTTTTTAAAAAAAGATTATCATCTGCCAACATCCATGTTTCAAGATTTAAATAGAATTAAGAGATATTAATAAATGAAATTAAATCAATGTGATCGGATAATAGTTAATTATAATAACGTAAATATTGGGTATTTTTATTTGTTTAAACAACGATACAATGATTTATATCTATTTGTAATGAAATCGATTCAAAGTTAAATATCTTTAGTACTTAACATTATTAATGATAATTTATATCAATTTACATCTGATGTCTTCGAACTAACAAATTAATATTAAAATAAAGGAATTAATAATGGGATCATAGTACTTTCGATAGTCAAAATCTTTGATTACATACGATTTAGCATTGATGTTTTTTTAGAATATGGTTCGATGTAACACTTTAAACACAACAAATTCATCTCGTTTAACACTCCATTAACTATAATCCAAATACACTGTAAGCTAAGATGTTAATGAATATATAAAACAGGTAATAACTAATGATTTACTGAACTATTAAATTAAATTTACTAAAATATACAACAAAGATAAACAACCATGTTATAAATAAAACTATAGATAAATGGATGTTAATAATCACTACGTTTGTTTACCAATTTCATTAAATCTTGTTTGTCTTTAAGATGATAAAAAAATTATGTTATGTATTAAGAAATTATAAGATTGGTCGTTAGAATATCTAACCTAGATTTATTGATGTTAATTATATCTGATTTGTTAATTACTACTAATCAACTATTAACTCAGTCATTTGAAGTCATAAACATATTCGTAATTACATACATCATCATAAGATTAAGAATTATATCATAAGTTAATCCTTTTTTATGTTTACTTATATAAAACAAACAACCATCTTTTTTGTTCCAACGTTCTCGGATGTTGTAATTTATAATGTTTCTAGTGATATAATTCCGAACAAATATCAATAGATGTGATTATTAAGTTAATTACCTTAAGGAGTAACAAACAGTTCGAATTACTTAATTAAAAGATGTTAGGTTAACGTACCAACATAAATTTCATGGTTTCTTCAATCATCTGTGTTGTTATTAGAGTAATTTTAAACGATATAAATTAAACAGGTATATTTTAATGAACTGTTAAAACTTGTAATTATACAGATGTGATAAAATGTTTGATGTTTTAAGTAAGTACTAAAAATAATAAGAACGGAACAAATCGGCAGATCAATTCCATTGATAACTTGTATTATCGGATGATGTTTCGGTTATTATCTTCATAATCAATTCAATCAATACAAATATGGCCAAACATTAGAATTAACTTTGGTATCAATGGTACTAACATATAAAAAATTATTTCATTGTATAACTAACGTTTTAACTTAATTGAATAGTACCGATCTAGTACTGTTTAGACATAAACTATCATCTGTTATTCATAAACCAATAAACCACATCACCGAACACCATATATGCAACTATATGTTGTAAGTTTTAACAAAAAAGGTTTCAGCGATGAAACGTTGTTACCATTGTTTTATTATTTTGTTGTTAGTATCCACCGGATTATTTTACATAAAATATTCTATCAGACAACTTCAACACTAAACAATCCATGAACATTGAGTAGATCTTTAACTTTAAACGCATGTGAAACAGATGGCATTATACCGATGTTATTATGAACCATGTTAATTCTCTATCATACCTAGTATCAACATTAAATACTAATAAAACCAAACCATCTAGTTTACACAATCCATGAAATCGAAGTGTACATTTTTTTGTAGTACTAAGCATTATGTCATGATTTAATGGTAAAATTATAATTAATAACCGACATGATAAATCTTCTATTCTTGATAGATATTTTGATAACGACTGTTGCCAACAAAATGTCATCGATGTTGTAAGAGCAGGAACCGATACTTAGTCTGTTTACTACAATATTGATGGTTGTTATGATAATAATAAAGTAACTGTAGTTCATGGTTTTGAATCAAATTATAAAATCAATTACAACTATTGTAAGCAAAACATTTCAACATCCATATATCACAGATAACTACATTTACCTATTATCTTCTTTATGTCAGAAATGAACTGATAAACCTTTATATTTTCCAGTATATTTTACACCGATATCATGACAACAAAATAACAACATTCATACAAACAACACCAATACCATTGTTTATGGTTTTTAATCTTGATATATTATTCCCATTAATAGAAACAGACCAAGTTAAACCTTAAATCCATATTATATCGATTCAAAATCCTAAATGAATATAAACTAAAAACAAGTATTAACCGTTAATACTAACAACGACCAACAACAAAAAAACTTATTAACTTTATTGATATACTTAACACAAAACTCATATGATCAACTTCCAAGAATACCATTAACCTGAACGTTGTAAATATTGAATTAAATACTACTTCCGTTGTTTATTGAAATTAATAATAATTTATTATACATCATCAACGTATAAATAACTACAATTATTTTTCGATAACAACACTGACAACATCATGTTCGGAAGAGATATATGCTTGAGGTATATTAGGACGGTTGTATCGAATTTACTTTAGTTCGAATGGCCAATGTCTGTTATAAATCTCAACTTAAAACTATGGTTCGATTAGTAAGTTAAACATAAATCTCAATTCTTAGTTTTTTTTGTTATCATTTAAAACAACCTGATAGTGTTATTAACACCAAAAATTATTACTACTGTATCATAGGAAGTTAACATCAGTTAAAAATGTGAACAACATCCGCTTAGTTCTACTAGTAATATGTCTATATTTTATAATAAAAATTTACATATCTTTAACGGTTCGATCAACGTCCAAACAATGACATTTCTCCAATCATTTTATCATTTGGAATGAAAGTTTCGATGTTCTAATTAAATCCAAATTCCCAATCCATATTCTCATCATTTCATCAGTTCTCTGTAGTTAACAGTTAAACAAGATCCAGATACTATGAAACTAAATTCTGTTTCCTTTCAGATACCAACAACAACATTGTGTTTCGTACTACACATCAATGCAAATGGTAATGTTAAAATCCTATTTGATCAGTATTCCCACATGAGAAATGTTTATCGAAACATCAATCAGTTCTGGATTTAAATGAAATGTTGTCATTCCTACTAATATAAAAAAACAAGAAATAAGAAGTTGAATCCTTTTGTTTGTAATTCCTCTGTTCATGAGTGTTACTTCGAATTAATCTATCAATAAGTTACAAACTAGTCATCGTACATAATGTAACCTTAATACATAATTAACCTGATGGTTTTAATATCCAAAGCATAAGATCACTGATTAGATTCAACTTAAACCATTATCCAATATCCCAATCAAACAAACACCGGACATTGTCAACTTGTTGTTAATAACATTGGTTTTGTTGTTAATGGTTCTAAACATGATAATTCCGAGTAAACAACCCAATCATCATTGAAAACAACCATGAACAGGTTAATGTAATAAATTATGTTAATGGAATAAATGTAAACTAAATGAAACTTACATTAATGTGTCTAAATACCCAAACCACCATCACTACATATTTCATCTATTATTACTTTAAATCCATTTACCTATTGTTAATAACTATTACATTAAAACAAAAACCCATCATAATAATAACTGAACATACAAAATCCCAGTCCCATAAACATAACATCTTACTACGTTGATAAAGAAAAGAATTTAATACAACCCGATGACATGTTACATCTCGACACTTTTTAAAAACCAACAGGTCAATGACATAGATATTACATATATATTTTTGGTAGTTATTAGATGTTAATACTTATAAATAAAAGAATTAAAACGTGTTTAGGTTATTATTAGACATAGCATATTGGTTTATATTTGATCAACAAATATTTGTTTCATATTGTTTACATTTTGTAGAGATATCAATAACAATGAAGTTTTAAATTAAAACATATCCATATCATATCTGTATCAGGTCTACGGTGTTTTATTAAAGTCGTAGTATTAACCCTGAATGGAGGTTGTAAACACGTATGTGTTGCTATGGATCTAATAAGATAAAAATTTTATCACATACCATGTGTATGTTTTTTTTGTTCTTGGTAACAGATTTTACAATTCATTGATTTGTATATAATTCATCGGTTCTTGATAGGAATAGATGTAAATAATAGATGGTAATCGATTAGAAGTAATTATAATAGACCGATTTAATCAATCATCTTCATAAGACAATCAAATTTTTGAACATAATCTTAAATAAGAACTTATGTGGTAAATCACCTGAATATTAATTACATTATACCTACCATCCATGTTGGTGGTTAAAAACATAATTACAGGCCATTGTCACCACATTTTTTCTATAAGTTATTACATGAGAACCGAAATATTCTCTTTACATCTATGTAGGTTTTTAATAATATTGATAGGATAATTATCGGAGATTAAGTACTAATAACCTTCTGTTAACAAAAAAGAGGATAACACCCATTAGTCGGATTTAGTTAATTTGTTGTGTCCGTGTTACCAACATTCTAACAAGATGTGAATTAAATGATAACTTGTTGTGCCATTGGTTTGACATTACACCAAATGTTATTAATTCAAGATATCGACTTATGAATATAATATTAGATTAGAGTATGTTTAAATTAAAATCATAAACATTATGTTATAAATTATAAGACTTACATATATATTTGAACAACATGTTTGGTTTTAAAAGATGTTAATGTTTTGTTTATTTGTTGTTAATAATTCTACATAAGATCTGTTATCAGGATGTATCCGTAATAGGATCTTAACAGTCGTTATATTGAATGATCTAAGCTCCATGATAATATATGGTCTTTAATAATAAGGTAAATGTAACAGATACCGACTCTCAACCAATTAAGATGATATAATCGAGTAATAATAACCTACATGTTGATGTTTACAACGTTTGAAGATGGTATAACTTTACAATGGGTAGATGATGTTGTGATGGTGGTTTTTATAACAAGATTTAATCATCATTCGTATAGATCGAAGATAATTGATGAAATTATACCAACATTTTATATGTTATATTAACATGAATACGTTGTACTAGCTAAGTAAATTAATCAATAACAACTACATATTAAACCAAGCTACAGCTAACATGATGAAGTGTTTGGATGTTGGTTATTGACCACATGTTTGTTAGTGTTAAGTTACTAAGTACGAACAGAATATTGATTAGATAAGTGGTAATTACGTTTACAACCTGCCATAGTTAATAACAGATACAACATGTTGTTTGTTAAGTCTATAACATATTTGAACGAGTGATTAATGATAACCTATATGTTTGGTTAATAATCTGTTTGCTATTAACTTGTATAAAAAATTGATTAATCTAAGGGTCATGATATTAAAACCAACGGTTAGTAAGTTATTGCGGGTATTATAGATAACGGGTTGTATTAATGAGGTTTCAATAGAATTCGATTATAACTAATTGTGGTTGATGAATTAGATAATCTGATCGGGTTATAAACTAAGCAATTAACCAATCATGTTTATAAATTGTTATAAATTATTATTTAACAACATGGATATTAATTCAAATCATTTGGTTTATTCGTGTAATGATTTACCAACGGGAAAATGAACTAAGAACATATTTGATTATTGATTTATGTTAATGGATAAATCATTATAGATTATAATAGTTCTATATTTTGTGATAGTAATTAAGGTATCTAGAACACAGATGGTGGGTTTAATGTTTACATCTGCTGACGTGATCGAAACGAATAGATTAAATGGATGTTAAATGTTTACCAAATTATTGATACCAACAAACCAACATGTTAATGGAAAAAACATGAACATTGAAGATAATAAATTAATATGTTGTGGTACAACGTGTAT
Source organism: Candidatus Hodgkinia cicadicola (assembly GCF_002774925.1). NCBI lineage: Bacteria > Pseudomonadati > Pseudomonadota > Alphaproteobacteria > Hyphomicrobiales > Candidatus Hodgkinia > Candidatus Hodgkinia cicadicola. Next base: position 16,878 of record NZ_CM008782.1, on the reverse strand, counting down.
AGTTTTGGTAATTGTTTAATTATTAAGTTTAATAAATTACATGTAAATAATAAATGATTGTTTAACCATAACATTGGAATTATTTAACAACCGATTAGCAGCAACAAGTAGACTGTATTTCTTTCTATGTTTTGTGGTTGTAAGCTAATGTTATTAAATGTTATGATTAATAAAATGTAAATTATAAACAATTTGATACGATGTTTTGTTATGTTGATAATATGGATTAACTCATCACTGAACCAAGATTTAATATCTAATGATATATTTATATTCTTAGCAAGTACTGAATCATGACCGTATACGTTGTATACTAATAGTATAAGGTGATTAAATCTGTCATAAACGAACGGAATAAGTGTTAGATATATTTTACCAATAATACGTACAGTTAATATCCTATTGGTATATCAATGTTTACAAATATTATAACGAAATCTATGATGATAATATGGAACTTGGATGTAAGTGAATAAAATTAATCCTATGATTACTTATAATACCTAATATCAATAATAAAAAACAACAACAAGAAGGTAAGTGTTCAGATTATAAGTTGTTAAGACTATTAATTAAGTAGTCGTTTGATGTTAACATCTAGGTTTTGTTAGGTTCGGTTAGACCTTGAGAGAAAACGATTAGTTTTGTTAGTCTTTGTCATAAGCAGTTTCAAAGGCTTCGAAATAATAGATTCAACCCTTGGTAACATGTTTTTTGTTGTTAACTTTATTAATTACTAATCTTGTTTGTTATGAATTTGAATTTTATCCCTAAATTGGAAAGTATTTACATAGTACCAATTGTTGAGAACAGATTAAATCAGTACAAATGAGGGATTGATGGTAATCGTCAGATTAATTAACATCATTGTAATACCATAAATGGACAATAAGGTGGGTAATTAGTAAAACATACATACATGATGATCAAATAAGATGATAAACAACCAAGGATAATAAATGTATGATAGAAGTTGACAGAGATGTTTAATGACAACACAATGGAATTGGATTATCGATTTCACTCATAGATAATGGTAAATCATGGTTTAGTTTCGAATGTTATTAACAGATATATTATAATACTTTTTGGTATAACCGTCAATATTAGTATTATCCGATGGATCAATAATGGAAATATAACATGGCTAATGTTTAATACCCAACAAAATGATGAACAAACAACAACATCCGAACGTTGATGTTAATACCTATTTTGTTGTAACAATTCACATAATACCTCGAAGTTATTAGTTTGTCGATCTGTGTTTTGATTAAACAAATCAATTAATTGTATAACTTATGAATACCACTAAAACATTTGGTTGTTTTAAAAACTAATGATAATCATAACGACACATTTAAATTATGGTATTATAATATTCTATAAAAACCATTGGTACTAACCGAACTTGTTATAATAATAAACCATCTGATTTATGATACCAACAAAATATTGATTATCAACGTTTGGTTCATTTATTTGATATAATCTTAGATAGAAAATTTATAATGAATAGCTATAAACATGATTCATAATTATCATTTATATTATGTAATATCTTATATAAGAAGTTCAACCAATAGGACTTACCTCATAAAGGTTAACACTTAAACACGATAACAACAAACCATGAATATGGGTATAGAAGTATTAATATCTAAATTCACATTAATACAAAGGAATTAGATTCGTTTATATATATGTGGGTGTTTAACAACCATGGGATGTTGGACAGTTCAGAAGATAAATTTATCAGTTATCTCAAATTAATAGTTCTATATTATTAGATATGAATGAATAATATTTAGTTATCTATATAAACATAAAATCCAATGTAATATATTTAACTTTATTACATTTTAAGGAAATATACAAAACATTCGTTACCAATTGTGTTAACATAAAATGATTGGTTTAAATATGACTAAATTTTGTATTGGATTCTAACTCCAGAGTATTTGTATATCTGTAACATAAATTTTATTAATCATTAACAAATTACAACCTCCGAAACATCCAACGATTGGTAAGTAGAACCTGAGACAATTATGTTCATTGGTTTTATAACCAGAGTCAATAATTGACATTGACATCTTATTGAACCAGACAACATTACCCATTGATCAAATCACGGACTCTTATCAACACTTTATCAAACATAATACATATTAAATCTGATTATATAAATTAACAACAACATCCTATCTTGGTAAACTACAATGTATGAAGTTTATGCAGGTTATAACAAGATGTTAAGTTAACCTTTACATGTTAGTACATTTTTTCTGCTGAATTACAACAAGTTTTAATCATAAATAACTGATCATAGAGGTTTGATAATTGTTAATCGATACTAATTTGTATTACTTAAACATCCAAACACAATGACTAATTGTTTTAATCATCAATGAGATTATTATACTACACATGGATTATTGGCACTTAATATATAACACTGAAAGTTCATTATAAACAGGTACCAAATCATCTCACCATCTTGTTTTATATTGATCCTAAACCAGTTGATTTATACTTTAATCACACACCGATAACAATCAATTTTTTTGGTATCTTTTATTAATATTATTAGTTGTAATATATATATAGTAATAATATGATTTATGTTAATGATCTTTATATAAAAAACAAAACGTTAGTAGATCCATCTAAAGTATCTTTAAACCAATGGAACTTACTACATGAGAATAAATCGGATGGTCTTGTTAAACGTAGTCAATAATGGTTTGATAAATATATTCAAAGGATATTACTAGTTACCCATTATAACTGATTGCTACTATGTTTGCGTGAATACAACGGTTGGTTCTATGTTACCATTTTGTTGTTTTTTAAATAACCGTATGTTATCCAACATATATATAAATTTATAGAGATATAACATAAACGTTTGAACCAAACGAGATTGGGATTATCGTGTTGTGTTAATAGTGTTATATCGGTTGTTATAAATTTATTAATTGAACTGATGTTCCAACCAAAGAAATTACTTCGTATACAACTCAGCACTAAGACGATGAAACATTTATAGTTTTTGTAATGTTTTGGTTATTGACTTGTGTGATTATGACATCCGATAAATAAATACATGATCGGTTGTTATTAAGATTTGTTATGTTTTATGTTAACACCAACCGAATAACATCTGTTTAATTAAAATATGTTGTTAAATGAAACTGTTTAAACCAATGTTTAGATAAGCAATTAATAAGATAAACAACGGAGTTTAAGGTCAAAACGATTGATATAATATTAGATGATAACATCGATGAAGAATTTGATAAACGTATACGAATCAATTAATTAAATTACATGGACGTTTGGTTAACAAAAAGTACCTACAAATACTGAAATATCAAACAAATATTATCACTACTTCGTTGGAATTCATACAACACATTTGTTTCGGTCGGATGTGTTAACAACCAACAAATAACAAACAACATGTTTTGTTCTGATTGATCCATATTCAGTTTACATTAATAAATTAAATTTGATCTTTATTAATTAAATAAACCAAATTATATTATGATCTTCAATTAATACTCTAACCGAGACCTGTTATACTACACATAATAATATCTATAACTGATATAATAATATCCAATGATGTTGGTCTATCTCACTTTAAATAAATCCAATCTAATTCCAACAAAATAACACTTCCATGAAGCACCATTCGGTTCAATGTTTTATCTGTTTAATCATTATCTCGTTGTTAAACGTTTGTGAGATATGTATTTGAGGTAATCGTTTGGTTAAATAATTACTTGTTAATCGGTTTGTAGTTCGAATTAACCTAACGTCAGGACAGTGGTTCTATCAGATCTTGAATTAAAAGAACAACATGGTATTCCAACGATTGATGGTAATCGGAATATGTTCGATTATAAAACCTTGTTATAAATCTTAACAACTATACTTGGATAAAATTAATAAATATGAAACAGTGATCTTAAATTTATTACCATATACATATCAAACGTAAGTTAAATGGTTAACCTGTTTTAGTTAATAAATATCATGGTAGTTTATGGCCTTATAACACTTTCAAATGTTATGAATAATGACAATCGACTAACAACAACAAATAAGTTATCAATCCGGATAGTATACAAGGATCGATTAGTTACGTCTAGAACATATCATAATATTAATGAAACATTTATTTTCTTGGCTTATCATTCGATCTTAACAACAAAATGTCTGTTACTGGATTTTTGATAAACACAATGATCTGAATTCATGTTACCAAGAATACCTTATCATGACCGATTTCCTTTGACTCACCAACCTTTATTACCTTGTTAATATCGACATTAACTTAATAGTTGTCATAGAACCATAAGCATGTTATTTGTGTTTAGTTCTACATCGAGTTCAACAACTTATGTTTCATTGAATCCAATATCGTCATCTGTAACAATTTCATGTGAATAAAGATAATCAAAACAACCTGATGATAATTTTTTATCTTATATTTTGTTATCTGTAATATCGGAGTTATAATATACAACAACCGATCGTTGGTTTTTTTGACCATCCATGAATAATGTTGTTAAGTTGATGTTCGGTATCGGAAATAAGATGTTACTTACCCAGAACATTAAATCCATCAATTGGTATAACAACCTGTTGTTCTGATTGTAACTAATACTGACCTTTTAGATACTACAACAAAAAACCACAGTGATGAAACATTCATTGGTATTCATGGACGTTTGTTCCAACCAGTTATCGTTCAGTATTACCAAAGATACCATTTATTTCCAAAAAACCAGAACAAATGTTTTAATGTTTCCACCTACAATTAACATATTAAGTTTATGATATTTGTTTCAGTTCAACGATTTGACAACCAACATGCAACGTTTGTACAATCTTTTGGTTCAGGTTATTTTAAACCCAATGTTTGATATTTACCAATAAAATCCCAATGATCTCATTATGAGACATACCAACAAAATGACCTTATTAAATATTATATCCTCTATCCACATGATTAAATTAACATCCTTATCACCTCTATTTTGTTTCAAATATTACATATAATTCCATTCTTGTAAACAATTATCAATTTAAGAAAAACAAACGATTATTTATCTATAAATGGAGATACACTTGATCAGTACCATCTTTCATTGATTTAAATTTTAAGAGTTTAATCGAGAATGGATTTGTTACAACGTTTGATTTAAATAGGTTTAGTTACCAATCCTGCATGATCGATTCGAACAAACGATCACTGTTTATAATTTATTCTCAAAATCAGACCATTCTTTACATCACAACATCCGAAGTACATCCAACATGTAACATCTTAGTTATTTTAAAGATATAACACTATACTGGTTCTTCTTTATTCTGACTAATTAAGTTACCATCTGATGAAGTACAACATAACAGATATATCGGTTCAAACAAAGTATTGTTCAATTATCTTACCATTTATTGTAATAAACTGGTGTTATGTTTCTGTTAACCAACACTGATACATGTATTTTTTAATAACCAACGCCAACATCTAATATCATATACCAACATATCAATTTTATTCGTCTATATTACATAAACCAATATGAAATCATGGCCAATTACATCTTCCTATTTTTGTTATCTTCGGTATACTTCTCATACTATAAAACCATAATAATGACTTAAACAAATCGTAAACTTATTGATAATTTCTTTATCCCATATTAAAAACATCAACGATTATTAAACAACTTCATTCCAAGTTAAACTATTAATTATGTGTTAAATTCATATCCAAACATTATGACAATCCATGGATTATTAATACCTCTGAACGTTGTTATTGATTGGCCGTTGATCATTTCCAAGTAAATTTATTAATTCGAACGATGTTGACTAGCGAATACCATGTTTACCAGATATTAAGTCAGTTAATTAACATGTGTTTGTTGATTCGTTTTACATGTATACTCCTGTCTAGTTACAATCGTCAATTTAATCTATTAGGATGTTGGTTTTTACACGAACACATCAATTGGACATTTAACAACGTTCGTTATGATTTACAGGAAGTGATAGATGAACATTATAGGATATTAGACCAATACTGTTATCGAAATGAGGAATTAATTGAACCAATTATTAGTAAAACCATCACCATTCTGCTTTATTTAAATTAAACGTAATAACATCAAAGTATTGACAACATCCAATTTGTTACCAAACGTTGTGACTAAACGTTATTTTAATATGTAATTCAAAACATTGAGGTTGAACTCATGAGTTAATTCAAATAACATTCAAATTAACATATCTCGTTCCTTATATTTGATGTAGTAATGAAATGATGAATTAATTGAAAACTATAAATTACCAACATCCATAGTACTGAAATCACACCTTAAAACCAGACCTAACTATTCATTACGTTTACCCTGTTTTGGTCCAATCACAACAAGGTTGTAGTTATTTCGTTGATTCATGAATTATGTCCACGTTTAACAGTTTCAGTTAATAATAATTTGTTTATATTAAGGATCAAGTAAAATCTTTAAAGAGTGAATGAACAACTAATAGTTTTACAAGTACAAAACAGGTCCGAACATGTTGTTATTGATAAAATGAAGTGAACATGTCGATCACCAAATCTTTTTTTATATCATGGTCGTTGGTTTAACATCCAGCACAACTTAATCTCATAATGTTCAACATCTATTGAGTACTTATTGGTTCTTAATAACAATCGAACATAGTGAATTATTAATCAAGAATTTAGTTGTTTCTATAAGTTAATTTCTATAACATAACAACAACATTTGTTAACCATATGACAATTTTATTAACATTAAAGATATCAATAAACTCATCAACAACGTCAAAAAAATCCAATCTAAGCATCAAGATCCTGTGTTAATTGGTTTGTTTCTTTTGTTATGTATACTCTTACATCTATCAGAGGTCATGTATTCATTCGTCTAACTTATCTGTAACCTATTCTCTTATAACATTTCAATCAACTAACTTAATAGAACAAAAGATCAACAATCTATCAAACTCCAAACATGTTTATTTTATTACTCTTATTTGTTGGTTATATTTATATTTTCAAACAAAATGTTGGTATGTTCATCGAATTTTGAACTAACCATCAACAGATTTTATTAGAACTATAACAACCTCATGTTGATACTTGGTTAAAACAACAAGATAACAGTTCATGTTAAGTTTGATGCGGATATCATAGATGTAATATTCAGATGATTTTATCTATTAATCCCAACATGTAAATTATGATCGAGAACCTTTAGATGAGTCTTAACCTCTTTATTACACCAATATCAATGATCTGACATAAACTAAATGTGTACGTTTCTATCTTTAATGCTGGTACAACATTTACAAATATTCATAATAAACCAATATGTTCCTCTTTCCACCTCATCATTTGTCTTGTTTATCTCTACCACCTAGCTTATAATCCGACAGCAATTACCTTGTTTGATTAATCATTGAAAAAATTAAACAGATATCAACACCAACAGATCTTAATCAATAACATCGACATATTTTAGTGTTTACTTGTTGTTACTGTTCCAAATTTAAACAGTTAATACTTGTATGATTGATGTAATTCATATGCATCCATCTTCATTTCTTTAATAAGTTGATATTAATTAGTTTACATATTTTGATGGTTCACATCTGTTAATGACTAGTTCAGTGACCAACGATTATACCTTACATAAATCTGTTTACAAGGTTATATAATTCAACATATTGATGTATACGGACATAGACACAACGGTCTCATACATTTACCAATATACACAACAAATCATTCCTACTTGCGTTGTGCTTACATCTCGTTTCATGAGTATTTTATTATCATCTAATCAAACGATTAGTAACATCTTGATTGAAGGGTCGATTGTTGTATCGGTTGAAGTTTTTTTGGTGTTAAACTATACATGTTTAAATTAAATCTTAGAACTTAGATCTAAAATTCTGACATAATATCCTCAACATGTTTAACTTTGGATCCTGTTTTGTTATCCGTGACTGATTTAAACCAATTTAATATTATGTTCTTGGTTTTATATACACATATGTTAACATGAATGATAATATGTCCAACGAAACAAATATAGCACGATGTGTTTAATTTCATCCATTGAATCACTAATTATTATCCGTCGATTACCTTAATGTTCCAATACCATCAACGTTCTGTTTATTTTCTTGTTGTTGTTTGTTTAACTATTAACTTATGGCAACGGTGTTAGTTATTAACGATTTATTCCAACATGTTAATAAGTGTATGTTCAATTCATGTTTTCTTGATTGTTTGGTTGTTGGATATACATTAACCTATGAAATCTATCAAACAGTTAGCCAGATCAAGAGGGTTTGAAGTTCTTTATACATAGTTTATACCATTTGTTCCTTATTGAGAAACTTTAACAATGATCCTTATTTTATCTTGTATTTCGTTTAAAATACATCTTGTCAAAGGTTGTTTTAGTTTACGGCTTGTTGAAATCCGATTATATATTTCAATTAATTTCAAAAACATGAAATAGTTTGAATAAAAATTGTGGTTAACATGGTTTCTTAATTGTTGTTTAATTTTCAAGTAGTATACTAAAGCGTTACAACATTCCAACAAATTTGTGTTAATATAACAATCAGGTATTTCTAATCGATTTACCAACCTCCGTTTATTGATCATGACCAATTCTAATCTTTCTAATCCGTATGTAATTTCTAACATTGGATGTTTAGCTTTTAAACCACATATTTGATGAAATACGGTTATTTGACATACTTCGATTGAATCTATTAAACATTCTCAGCCTAATCCTCAAGCGTTTAATGTGGTGTTTTCTCAATGTGATTTCTTCATGGTTATTTTTTTTGTTAAGCCTATTTTCTGCAGTGATTTAAAACACAAATGACCAGGTAAACCATAGAATGGATGGATTAGCACTTGATATTGAAGATGTTTTTGGTATTTATGATTTAAGTCAAAGTTGCTGTCATGTGGTCTATATGTTGGTTGAAGAAAATAGAAGTTAAGATTTGAATTATTTATAATATGTTTTACAGTTTTGGGATGAAACGTTGCAGCTCCAACTCTTTTCATGCATGGTTTTAATTCTAAACAGTCATGTAACAACCAGAATTTATCCAATCTTATCTTCATAATTAATCTAATTTGTTAGTATTGTTCCAACACCATTAAGTAGTTTACAACATGGATCATATAACATTATTCATTCCGATGTTATTGAAAAGTGACTATTACCTAACAAGAATGACCAAACATTGATCAATGTAATAGCATCGATCCCAATGTTGTACCCAGATTGTGTTTTAGTCATAACAACCATTCGCCTTCCATTTTTTTATTCCAGATTAACATTTGGTTACTGCCATAAGGTTATCACTAATTATAATTTTGTTTCTAGATTTGTATCTCAAACATAATAAATATATCTATCAAAACCTTACATTATTGGAACTCTTTGTACGTCTGTAGTGCTTAAATCCATGAAACCTAATAAGTTTTGTTGATAAGTTAGATTAAAGTAACTGAAGTCGATATGAGACTGTTTCTTCGAATCTAGGATTTAGTAATTTAACAAATTGATAAAAAACAACGGTTCGTTCCTATAAGTTATTAATCTATTCTCGATTATTACATCTTTAAGTCTTGGATCGTTTAAAATCTCAATGATCTTGATAGATATTGATCTCCAATGATTCTAAAGTTAACTTCTTGTTGTTACCAACAGATTTTATCAACAACCAATGATAGTTGCTTAAATGTTATTAACTTAATAAGGTTAACAGGTCGTTTGTACACATAATTTAAACACCAACATACACATATGTTTAACATTACTTCATGTAAATTATACAATTCATGTATTCCAATGTATTATATGTGTTCCATGTGTTTTGTTCTCTTACAGTCAAGAGTTTAATCAACAAACACGTTAAATAGAAGTTAACAATCGGTTGGTATATACTTCGATATTAAGACTTGTTGACAGATTTATACTTGTTTAATGTGGAATTTATACATCTTTGGGTTTTAACCGACTATTAATAAACTGTTTGTTTGATCAGGATTTGTTCAGGTTCTATGATAATGATGAAGATAAAACGTTTCATGGTTTGTTAATCTAAATCTGTTTCTTTCGAATTCATTGAAATCAAAACAGTATACTTTAATTAAAGATTAGATTTATTACTCTAATTCTGGACTAAAAATGAGACATACAGATGATTGGGAATAGCCAAGGTTGTTTTCCGTTGCTGGTAGGTCTATGTTGCTTATGTTTCAACGTTAATATCAAAATATTAAATAATAGTTATTTGTATTTGGTCTTCATAACTTCAACATGTTGTTCAGGTATTATAAGATTTGTCATAGATATGCACATGAACCAACATTCAACCATATACTTGTAGTTATTGATAGATGTTTGGTTATCATCTGTGATGGTCATATCATAAGTGATTTGTTTGTAAGTCAACCAGATATTCTTATCTCCGATCTATTAAACATGTTTACCAATCATAACTTAATCTTTTTTTTCTAACAATTCAGTTAAGTTTACAATTTTAACAACAGTTTAACTATTAGCCAACCGAGACATTTATGTTTATTTTGTTGTGTCAAGTTGATTCTAGACATTTGTTGATATTTAGAACAGAAGTGTGTATGTTTCATTTGATTTATTCGTGTGTTTATCACTTACATAAGTGTATTCAGTTATACATTATATATTGGTTGGTTTAAATGTTTAATCTAATCAATGAGAATATTTGTTTGATATCTTATGAATGAATTCGTTACAACGTTGTCATGGACAGAACGGTTGGGTGTTGAGATAATCCAAGCTTGATGTAGTTGATGGGTTTAATAAAAGATGTTAAGGATTAGTTTAGAAATTAGATAAGTGACTTCTATCATTGGTATAAAACATAGAGATGTTGGGCTGTTTGGTATTAAAACTACAGGACAACCGCATATTGCCAATTATTTGTGTTTGATTTCTGCTATTGGTATAAAAAAGTTAATGGTATGCTTATTAGCCAACCTACATTCACTATCAGAGAACCATTTGTTCGTTTCAACGTTAGCAACTAGATTGATGGTTGGTTTTGTTGTGTCGGTGTTTTCAATAAGATCTTTATTAAGTCGATGTATAATATATGTTCAGTCTTATTCATCACTCTCACCATATCTGAATTGAATTGTTGTATGTTTATCGAAAGCAAACGATGTTAATCGTGCTAGTTCTTCTAAAGTTCAGATTAATTTCGGAAGTTTACTTTATCCAAGTTTAATGGCAGCCGATATCGTTCTATGTAATCCCACCTATCTGTGTGTTGGATCGGATCAAACAAAACACATTGAGTATACTAATACGATTATTGCTAAGTTCAACAGGTTGTTTGAATACAAAACTTTTGGAAGTGATCATGATTTTGTTTCTGGATCAAAACGTTTAATTACAACAATGAAAGTAATGTCTTTTAAAGATCCGACAAACAAAATGTCTAAATCTGATAATAGTTCGGCAATGTTTATATTAGATGATTATCGGAATATAAAAAGTAAAATTAAAATGGCAAGGACTGATCGAATTATTGACATGCCAATTGAGTTAAACGAACTTTGTAATCGGTCTGGATTGTTCAATTTGCTTAGTATTTATTCTCTAAGTATTGGAACAGATAAGTTAATTCTACTTGGTTTTGTTAATATTGTTTCTGTATATGTGTTTAAATTGTTATTATGAAAGTTAATTTATTTTAAGTTATATAATGTTAGGAAAAAAACCATGAGGTATCTGGAAGTACCTAATCTTTTGGATAAGATTGGTCTATCTGGAAGAAGTTGAATGGAAATTTGATGTTCTAATAATGTTAGGCATATTTGTTCTGTTGTTGGACTTGGTCGATAAAACAGAGAGATTAAGAGGTCAGAGTTAAATATAATTAGTTTGGATTTTGTCAGTGAACGATAGGTTGTTTAGTTGCAATTTAGTGACAGGATGTTCGAGACAGATTTGAGTTATAATCAGAAAGATCAGTAATCAAGTTTATGTTGTTTTGTGTATCTCATCGAATAAAAGTGGTTGTGTTAGGTTTAGGGTTGATTTATCGTTTGTAATTAACTCAATAATAAAACAAGTTGAAGTATACCGCCATGTTGTTGTTTGGTTTCGGTTAATGATTGGTTAAGTGTTTAATGGTTTGGATGTAATTGCCTTGATTTTAAGCGATCAAGATAAATGTTTGGATAAGTGTTGGATTAATAGGATTTATGTTGATTTACTGATGTGTTTTGGGACATGGAACGTTGGATCCAGAATTGACTAGGAGTTAAAAATTTATAGAAGGTTGATTTAAATACATTGGTGTTCGGATGGAGGTTAAGTTATATAGAGTTAAGATTCGATAATTGATAATTTTATGTTACAACGTTTGGAGGTTGTTAGTGGGAAGGTATGTTGTTATTAAGTATAAATGGGTTATATGGTATTAAGGATTGGATTGTGGGAATAAACGATTAATAGGTGTGGTCGTTTGGGTATAGTTTTTTGGTGGTGGATCAATGATCGGAAGTAAGAATTTAATTGAATGAATGGGAAAAGATGGAGAGGTTGGTTTTGAAGGTATAATAAAAGAAAGGGGGTGATTATAGGTTTACGTAAATGAAGGAGGGAATTAATTTGTCATGGTAATAAGACTTAGTATTTCGGAAAGTTTCTTGAGAGCACCGATGGTGTTGCCGGTATGTCCTCCGAACTTGTGTAATGATCAAAGGTTAAAAACCAGTAATAACAGGAGGTTTGACATGAGGAGCAGGATGGTTTGAACACAGCTGGTTTGTAACAAGATAGTTATTAATAGTAATGGTAATCAAGTTAAGAGATTTGAAAGTTTAGGTTGACAACGTTGTGAGCTGTAGGCATGTGGGATAAGGTATCAGTGACAAATCATGGAGAAGTATCCTATGGATGAACAGATCGTGCAGGTTGTTGGCAGTTTGTTTGTTTTGATGTTGGATAATAGTATGTATTCTAACAAAATAGTAGAGGTTAGGATGCAACTTCCATATGCACCAATCGTTGGTATTTTGAGAAGTTCTAATCTTGTTGTAACACTTTGTTTGGTGCTTGAATCAGAACAGTCAGAGATGGCATCTTCATGAATTCAATTCGTCAGTAAACCTCTTATGATCAGATAAGTTATAAGTCCAAGTTTATTTGTACTTCATAGTAGTATTAATCCACAGATTGATTGAATGATGGTAGTTGACAAAAACATCGTTTGAGAGGATTCGACTGTTGGTTTGTTGTTAACTCTAAGATTTGATATTAATGTTAAACAATTTGATATTCTGTTTAATAGGTTAGTTTGTAGTAAATACATTTTATGATAACGTGGTAATGATTGGTAGTATAAGCTGATTTGTTGGTGTTGTTTGTGGGATAAGAATTAGTAGTGGTTATTGTGTTGTTTGTACGGTCGTTTCAATTGTATAGAATTATAAGTCAATAAGATTATAGATTGGGATTGGGTTAAACATATGCTGAACAAAAGTGGGTAATTAGTAAGGAAATGAAATGTTTGGGTGTATTTGTTTGATGTGTTTATGATTGGACTGTTAAGATGGGATTGTGTTTGAAATAAATGAAGTATACCGATGAATAGGTTTTTTTAAAATTTAAGTTTATTATTAGATAGAAAAAATGTGTAAAATATTGGTTGATCAATTGAAGTGTCAATTTATATTAAGGAGATATTGACATGAGGGGTTTTAATTGGTTAATATATGTGAGAGGGAAGTAGATCTAGACGTTTGGGTATTTGTTGCGTATGGATGTTTGTATTCATGGCATGTTCTTGGTAGAATTTGGTCATCTAGGAGATGTTGTAATAAGTTTCAAAGGATTGGATGTTGTTATGGTTATAGTAATGGGTTCGATGGTGTGGTTGTGTGGATGTTGGGTATGTTTAGGTTTAAGAAGATAAAATTTAGTAGTTAATAGATCATGTTTGTTGGAAGTAGTATACTCGATGGTGGAGATCGATTGAGAAGTATGAGGCAATTGGAGGTTTGAGATAAGGGTTGGGGTAGTTCCGGATAGAAATTTATTGGATGGTTCAAAGGTTTGGTTTAATTTTTGGATGATAAAGGAGTGATTGATGGTAGGATCGTTTTGTAAAGATATTAGATCTAGTTGGTAAGATGTTTATTGAAGGGGGTTATATATCTTAAGATAAATCCTGTGCATGTATGTCAGTTATCGCTTTCGTGGAGATAGGAATTCAAGAAATGATTAAAGTTTGATTTTATACATAAATTATAACATTGTTATGATGTGCTTCGGAGGTTGTTATTAAATTATCAAACGTTATGTTGTGTACTTACCAATTTTTATTAAGTTAGAATCAATGGTATTTAGAGGTTTCTATTTTGGAGAAGAAGGTAGTATCGGGTCAGTTAATCTATGATGGGTTGAAGATAAAGGTTTATTGTTCACGATATTAAGATAGATGAGCATGAAGAGGATGGCAGAGGTCGATGTTTGATTTGTTGGTTATCCTGTTTTTTTGGTTTAAGATAATTCTTAATGGTAATTGTATTGGTGTAGATGGGGAGTAATGGACTTTAAGATGTTTAAGAGAGATATCAGATGGGAAATAGGATGTTAATTGAAAGATGAGGTTGGGTGTTGTGGTTAGGAGAAGAGGTGTGTTTGAGATGGATTCATTGATTTTAGATAGAAGATCTGGTCGGTGTTGGTATTCTAAATTAGGAAGATGTTGGATAGATTCAGGTTGATTATGTTGGAAGAAATGATTGGTGTTATGTTTGACGAGTGTTGGACTTGACAGATGTTTGGACGAGGATATTTCAATATGTCGGGATGTTTATACAATATGAACACAAATGAAGATAAAAATGTACAATATGGGGTAAACAGTTTAGAGACTATTATGTTACAAAGGATTGGAATGGGGAGGTGGATTGTGAGAAGGTAAGAGAGGTTTGAAGATGGATGGTTTTGATGAAGGAACTTGATAACATAATCAGAATGTTAGGTTATTAGATGATTGGGGAAGTAAGAGGTTGATTCAGAGGTATGGGTTTTGGTGCTTGGATGTTGGTAAGTTAAATTGGTGTAGATAACAACGTTTGGATGTTGTTGTTAATTCTTTACGGATGTATATGGGTTGTTTGTTTAGATAATATGGTTGGTAGTAATTAGAAGTAGAATTTAGTTCGTTTGAAAGAAATACTTTGAGTTGATAGTTGTTATAGGTTCGGTGTGTTTGATGAATTTAATGTAATTATTAGAGATTAGTAAATGTTAGTAGGTTTTGTTAGTGGGATCTAAATGTTTTGTTTGGGTTGTAGGTAAATAAGTTGTCAGCTTGGGAGTTATAATTAGGAAATAGAGATTAGATTATTGGGTGTTTAAATGATAGAGGTTGTTAGGATGTAGAGTTTAGGGTTAAGTAGGTAGTTCTGAAGAGGTAGATAATAGGTAGGATTTTGTTGGATATGTTTGTGTGGATATGGATGAAAGGGAATAAATGAAAGAAGATAACTGTTTGAGGTTGAGTTAATCTTCGATTTTTTTGTTAAAAGTTATAGCTATGTTCGATGGACTATTGAGAAGTAATATATATATTAGTGATAGGTTGTTGGTAGAAATCGATTAAATGGTAGTAGTTATTCGTTATAAAAAATAATGATGGGTGTTGGTAGTCTGGATTTATTTGTTAAACTTTGATTAAGCATGGAACAACCAACATCAAGTCAACGTTGTACAACAAATACCTCAGATGATGGCTAGAATTAAGTTTAATTTCTTAGTAAGGTGGTTGTTTCCGAATTTAGAACATACATGTTGGTTTAATTTTTCTATTCAAGATGCTAGGGTGGTTTTGGTTGAGTTAATTAAACTTATGATTTCAAGACTGCCGGAGTCTAAATGTCTTAGGATTAATGTTTTGAGATCTTTGATAAAGGTATTTTGTGACATCGGTTTTATGATCATTTTTTTGTTGTGGTGTGATTATTGAATAAGTGTTTGTATTATAAGTTTACATATATAATTGGTTTAGATAATGCGGGTATGAGAGGTAATGTGATGAGTTACTATGGTTTATTTAAATTGAACATATAACACAGAGAGATATTAGATGGAGTGGATGGGGATTAGTGGTGGAGATGGGGTTGTTTGTGGTTATTGGTTTGTGTATTTTTTTATGATGAGGGATGTGTTTGTTAGTGTTAGGACTATTAAAAGTAGTTGATGGGATTGTGTTACTTACTTTAAGGTAAATGAATTCTGATTTTAATTAATTGTCAACACAGAAGTGAATAAATATTTGATGAATTATGTGGTATTGGGATGTTGATTGTGGTAGTAGTTGGTTTTTGGTTATATGTTGTTCGTGTTGTTACTAATGGTCATTATTAAGAAGTTATTTAGTTTGATTTATTAATATCTTGTTAACCGATCATGGTGTTAATTGGTTTGGTTTCATCTGGCTATTATTTGGCTTATTTGGTTAATATCAAAATGTTGTAAGGGTTGTAGTTTTATGAATAATTTATTTAGAATATAACTGTTTTGAATTTACCATTTTAAATCTTAATCATATTTTTTAAGATGTTGTTTGATTTAGTTGATTTATAACATTGGGTATTTTGTGGTTTAGTTTGCGTTTGGTTTGTAAAGATTCGATGAAAGGAAAGGTGAATTGTTATGTATATTGAATAGGGGATTGTTTGAGTTAGATTTGATGAGACCGGATGTTGTATTCAATCATTTAAATAAAGAA
>NZ_CM008781.1:0-692 GCF_002774925.1 Candidatus Hodgkinia cicadicola | reverse complement strand
ACTATATCAACATTACTTTAAAGCTTAATACTATCCCTATACTCATTACTTATCGTATGTTTTTTATATATATCAGTGATTATCCTATTTAAAGTGCTATACTTACCACTAAACAAATGATCGGTATTTCTAACCATTATTATCTTTAACTTACACATTAAATTAATCTTAGTACTATTATAAACTTTATAAATATTAGACAATACAGCAAATTTATCATCCTTAGCTATAATCATAGTTCCAGATATACCCAACCTTGCCAATACCCTAAAATCATAATATCTAATAGGTGGAGATATTAATATATATTCACTAATCTCAGGTCTTCTCATTATTAACTCAGCTGCTAAACACGACCCAAAGGAGACACCTACAGCAACAATACCATGCTTATGATTATGACGTTGTAACAACCAATTAAGAGTTAATTCAATACCAATTAAATCATCTTTATAAAAAATAGGATTTTTAATTCTAGTAGAATTAATAGTTTGACTAATAATACCTAATTTTAAATTATCAAACACAGATACTATTTCACTTGCTAAACTCATACTCTTAATACTACTATATTCAGAATTGATTATATATACCATTTGAGTCTTTTTATTATCAAGTAAATACGATGATCAATAAGATTCATTAAACACACGTAGATCAAGTACCATCATTAAAACTTATAATGCTTATAC
>NZ_CM008779.1:0-748 GCF_002774925.1 Candidatus Hodgkinia cicadicola | reverse complement strand
TATATAATTTCTGATAAACATGAAACTTCTTAAGTTAATTAGTATATCATCAATGTTTATTCAAGGAGATAGGTATTTGTTAGATTTTGATAGACGTGATTTGTTACTATACTTATTGTGAGCTAGTTGAACAATGTTTAATACTAATAGTAATTTATCTAAAATAGAAAGTTGAACTATAGATAGATATAGGTTATTAGTTCATCAACGTTTACCAATTGTTTTAACCGGAGGTATTAGTCGTATTTCAGAAGAATTTGATGGTATAGTTATTAAGGCTTTAATAGGAAATGATTTAAATAAATCAGTGACTTGGTGAAGTAGTCAGTTATTGTTACCGAATGTTCTTCGGTATCCAGCACCGCCTATTAGAATAATTAAAAATAATCCATCTACTTTAAGTATACATTGTATACATAGGTTAATGCACTTGACGTTTACTAATTCTGCATTAGGTATTAGTAGTAATCAGATGGGGTGACCGTATGGAATTTTTATTATAAATCTGCCAACAATATCATGAAAACGAAAATTACATGTTTTGGCTTATCCTTCTGTTGTGTTCGGTAGTGAGTATAGGGAAGATTTTAAAGAGTGTTGTCTATCAGTTGCTAATGAATATTCTATTAGTAGAAAGAAAAAAATGATAGTTGTTTGTTATGATGTATTAAGAGATGTTGTTTGTGTGATTAAATCTTACTCAGTGTTTACCGCTTGTTTACAACATGAATGTGACCATAATATGGGT
>NZ_CM008778.1:0-1108 GCF_002774925.1 Candidatus Hodgkinia cicadicola | reverse complement strand
ATTATGTATAAATATAAGTTGCTAGTATAAAATATATTTAATGAGTAATTATCAAGAACAATACATATTAGAATTACGATCTGGTATTGGTGGTCAAGAATCTAATTTATTTGCTGAACAATTATTAAGAATGTATTGTAAGTTTATAAGTAAGAGTAATTGAGGATTTAAAATAGAGAATATTACTAAAGTATCTACTGGAGGGATACGAGAGGTAATAGTTGTGATAACAGGGATCGGTGTTAGATCTTGGATAATAAACGAGTGCGGTGTACATTGTGTTCAAAGGGTGCCAGTGACTGAGACAAAAGGTCGTATACATACCTCTACAGTTACTATTGTCGGATTAGCAGTTTGTAGTGGAAAGAATGATACTGCTGTTAAAAGAGATGATTTGAAAATAGAGACAATGAGATCAACTGGAGCTGGTGGACAACATGTTAATACAACTGATTCAGCAGTAAGAGTAACTCATCTGCCAACGGGTATTTCATCCATGTGTTCACAAAAGTCACAACATCGTAATAAGTCTAATGCAATGGTTTGTTTGGAACAAAAACTGAGTTGTTGTATTACTAAGATAAAGAATATTAGTTATTCGGTAATTAGAGGAAAACAGATATCGGGTTCCATTAGAACAGCTAAAGTAAGAACATATAGTTTTATTCGTGATACCGTTATTGATCATCGGTTAGGAAAAACCGTTAGAAATATTACAAAGGTATTGGATGGTAATTTAGATTTATTAAATCCAATATGTAAATAATAAAAATTAATATACTAATATTTATTAATACACTCTCTATATATTTTATTTAATTGGATATAATTAAGATATTATTAACACTAAATAAAAAAAATAAACAAATGCATACTGAATGTAATCTAGTGCTTAAGTAATTTACATTATAATAAATGAATACTAGGTATAGACGATTGGTATTAGTTTGGTATAATAATTGTGTTTAATATTGGTATTAAGTTTAATTACATTGTAAATAGAATTGATATTACTACTAAAGTTAAAGATAATCTGATGTAAGTAGTTAATACAATCAAAATAAAAATGGTATGTAGTAAGTAATATACTCATGTTGTAGTTAATAAA
>NZ_CM008777.1:0-7866 GCF_002774925.1 Candidatus Hodgkinia cicadicola | reverse complement strand
GATGTTGGTTCTTCGTTAGGATTTTAGATCTTGGATGTTGGATGTGGGTTGGTGGGGGTGGTATAAGTATGGTGATTGGTTATCGGATGTTGGATTGGGTTCGGAGGATGGTTTTGGATAGAGGTTTATAACACTTCGATGAAGGATCAATCGATCGTTTGGAGGTGGTTGATCGGATGAGGAGTGGAGAGATGTTACAACGTTTGAAGGGGTCGGAGGGGTATCTTTGGATCATTTGTTAGAGTATGTAAATGTTTGATGGATTATTTGATGTTTGGGATGTGGTTTAGGACGGTGGTTGTTTTGGCCACATCTTGTTCATTTCGTTGTGGTAATTGGTGTTTGGGGTGGTTGGGTTCGATTTCAGAGAGGTTTAAGCACTATCATGTGGGGTAGGTGGTATGGGTTTCATGTCATTTATGTTTGGTGGGTTGGTTTGTCATCAAAATGTTGATGGATGTTGTTATGAATCAGGAGTTGGGAGGTGGGATGGTTAGGGTTCGGTCATCTTAGGTTTGGTTATATCTTTGTGTATCGGTTAGGTTAGATTGGGTTTAACGATGTGTGGTGGTTGGTTTTAACCATGTTTGGTCGGAGATTAGATGCCGGGATGGAGAGTTGGACGTTGGGATTAATAGGATGGATGTTGGGTTGGGAAGGTTGGAAGGTTGGGTTCGGGATAGTTGTTAGGAGGGTATGGAGGTTGGGTTCGAGAGGGTTAGAGATGGAAGGTTGATTGGGATAGAAGGTTGGAGAGGGATGTGGATGTTGTTATGTAGAGTAGAATTGATCTTATTGATCGGATGGAGGTTGGAGGTTGGTTTTGATGGTTCGTTGGAGGATTCAGATGGTAAGGAGGTTAGAGGGTGGGGTTGGTTGGAGGAGGATGGGATTAGATGGGATTGGGTTGAGAGGATGGATGTTTAATATGGTAGGTTATTAGGTCGGTGGAGATGACACGGTTGGAGATGGTTCGGACTTCGTTGGGGAAGCAAGTTGATGATGAGTTTGTGAGTTGGGAGAAGGGACAATGTGTTTGGAGATACTTGTTTGTTGGAGAAACAACGGTGGTAGATGGTGAGGTTGGGGATGGAGTTGAGGTTGGCTTTCAATCGTTTTAGGGTAAGGGTGGCTCCGAGGGAACGAGGTAATCCTCAGAGTAATCGGATTGTTTGGGTTATTTCGAGGTTGGTTGATAGTAATCTCCTGAACTTGTTGAGTTTTTTGGAGTTAACATAACAGCTTCTAATTGAAACGGTTTGAGCCAACAGGTTGGCGTTGATGCTGCGGCCGAAGGGAGATAAAATCTTGTTGACCGTTGTGTATAGATCGAGGAGACGGGTATATGTCTCGTTTCTTAGGACTCGTAGTCGTTTGGTTCCAGAAGGGATACTGCAGATGTCTAGGGTCGATAGGAGGGTTTTTAATGCCACATGGTTACCGAAGCAGGATTTTATATAGGTTAGGAACAGGAGGTCGAAGGTACACATGTCCACGATGTTGTCGTACACATCTCGGCAGCTAACGTTAAGTGTGAACGTTTCGTTGCTTGAAGATATGGATTGGTAGGTTTCTATGGCAGTGATGAGGTTTAGGATGAAACTACCTCATAGGGTTGTTGCAACGTTTGAGAGGCCGATGTAAGGTGTGAGGGTGTTGGAGATTTATGTTTTACCGATGCAGATGGTTGGGTTTATGTTGGGTAGTATGTGTTGGAATTGCCATACGATTGGTTGGAATGAGAACCATGTTCTGTGGATTTTATCGAAAGGTATTACTGATAGCTTTGATGGAACACCGTTGAACCAATGATTCGGAGCTATTTCTGGCAACGACAACAGGATCGGGTTCTTGTTTAGTTTGTTCATGGTTTTTAGTACCTTGATGGAGAATTCATCGAAGAATACCATGGGATGTCGGTTGTTGCGGTGGGTGTTGGAGGTTGGATGAACGGTGTTTGCTTTGGTGGTAACAAATGGAGGCTGCTATGGCAGCATGGATGTTGGTAAAGGAGATATGGATAAACGAGGTTGGAGATGTTTGGAGGTTGTTAGGATCGAAGAAGGGATGGTTGGAGGTTGGAAGGATGGGAACAGGAGAAGGTCATGAGGAGGGTTGTTTGAAGAAATGATTCAAGGTTGGGTTGGACATCGGAGGTTGTGGTTGTTGGATTTGAGGTCGGAGGTTGTTGGCTTGGTCGTTTGGATGGGTTAGAGAGGAGTACGGATCTCCTTTGAGAGGAGATTGATGGCTTGATAACTGTTGGCTTGGATCGTACTGCTCCGTCCTTCCTTGTGAGAGGAAGGTGCCAACAGTCTAACTTGGCAACAGGATGTTGGTTAGATTTGGTTTAATGTGGGTTGATGGTTGTTGTTGATAGGGTTGTAAATGTTGGGAGGATTAGATGCTTGGTATGAGGGAGGTTTGAGGGATAAGATGGTTGATGGGGTTGGTAGGTAATCGATTGATGGATGGAGGATTAAGTTTAAGGTTGGTTGTTAGAAGGAGGTGTAGATTGGAGGGATGGAGGGTAGATGTTGGGGTTCGGACGTTGGATCCGGAGATAGCTATTAGGTAATACTATGGTAGGAAGGGTGTGGATGTTGGTTCGGAGGTTAAATCGATGGTAGTTAGTAGATGTGGGACCTTCAGGTCAAATCCCTCATCTGATGCATCCCCTTTGTTATGGATGGGGATGATCATCGGGATTTGGGTTGATGGGTTCTGGAGGATGGAACGTTGGAAACGGGATGATGGGGTGGGCGTTGGCAACAGGTATGGATGTTGGCTTCGGCCCCTGGAGAGGGGCATTGATGTTTCCGATGGAAACGGTCAGCTTGTTAATGTCGAGAGGGTGTTGGTTCGGTGGTCGTTAGGTTATCATTGATCGGGGTTAACCAGCTCGCTGGTATGCCAGCGATGTCATGGATGTTGGCTCGCATTGGCTCGCTGGGGTTGGGTGATGGGAGATTGGCTTGGAAGCCAATGGGTTGGAACCGCCATGCGGCCTCTAGGCCAGAAGTCCATCGGGGTTAGTTACCTTGGTGTTGGACCGATGGCTTTGGTTGGCCTTTGGCGGTTAGGTGTTGGTGTTTAATATGTTTCGTTGGTTTCGAACGGTTAGTATCAATTAGCTGAGTGCGTTGCCGCACTTACACACTTGACCTATCAACGTGATGGTCTGTCACAGTTCTTAATAGGGTATCGGTCTTCAAGTTAGCTTCCGGCTTAGATGCATTCAGCTGTTATCTGTTCCATACTTAGCTACCCTGCTATGCCATTTGGTCATGACAACAGGTAGACCAGAGGTATGTCCATCTCGGTCCTCTCGTACTGGAGACAGGTCTTGTCAATACCCTTGGGCTTACGGCAGATAGGGACCGAACTGTCTTGCGACGTTCTGAACCCAACTCACGTACCGCTTTAAATGGCGAACAGCCATACCCTTGGGACCTTGTTCAGCCCCAGGATGCGATGAGTCGACATCGAGGTGCCAAGCAGCTCCGTCGATAAGAACTCTTGGGAGCTATTAGCCTGTTATCCCCGGCGTACCTTTTATCCGTTGAGCAACAGCCCTTCCACACGGTTCTGTTGGATCACTATGACCGACTTTCGTCTCTGCTTGACATGTCTGTCTCGCAGTCTTCGGCAGGCATATGCCATTGTACTCTACTGACGATTTCCAACCGTCATGAGCCTACCTTGTGCACACCTCTGTTACTTTTTAGGAGGTGACCGTCCCAGTCAAACTACCCGCCTTGCAATGTTCCTCACCTTGGTTGGCAAGGCTGAAGTATAGCCATGGGATGTTGTTAGAATGGTGTTTCATTGATGGCTCGACTCCTGCTTGGGCAGGAGGGTCATCGCCAGCCATTTACTCTACACAAACAACATGCCGTTGGCAATACAAGGTTGCAGTAAAGGTGCACGGGGTCTTTCCGTCTTGCCGTAAGTACCTCGCATCTTCACGAGGATTTCAATTTCACTGAGTCTATGTTGGAGACAGCGGGAAGGTCGTTACGCCATTCATGCTGGTCGGAACTTACCCGACAAGGGGTTTCGCTACCTTTGGACCGTTATAGTTACGGCCGCCGTTTACTGGAGTTTATACTTCAGCATGTTTGTTGGACATACTTGGGGTTTCACTTGTCAGCACCGGGCAGGCGTCAGACTCTATACGTCATCTTACGATTTGGCAGAGTCCTGTGTTTTTGATAAACAGTCGCCTTCCCCATTTCAGTTACACCCATTGGTTATGGCAACGGGTTATGTTTGTTCCGAAGTTACACATACAGTTTGCCGAGTTCCTTCAACATAGTTATCTCATACGCCTTGGTATACTCTACCTGGTTACCAGTGTCGGTTTGAGGTACGGTCAATCATCTGGATTTTTTCTTGCTGTCGGATCTGTTCAAGGGTTTAACCAATCGTTTCCCTTCGGCATAACGACAGGTCATCCAGAGTTGGCCTACGAATATTAACGTAGTTGCCATCGGCTATGCGCTTGCGCTTTACCTTAGGGACCGGCTAACCCTGTTCAGATCGACTTCAAACAGGAAACCTTGACCTTTCGGCGTGAAAGGTTCTTGCTTTCAATTATCGTTACTCATGTCAACATTCTCACTTCTGGAGGCTCCAGTAAGCCTCACGACTAACCTTCCATGCCTTGCAGAATGCTCTGCTACCGCATTGCTGATGCAATGCCCCTGACTTCGGTACCATGTTTAGTCCCGTTACATTTTCGGCCACAACGTTGTTAGAGGTTAGTGAGCTGTTACGCTTTCCTTAGATGATGGCTGCTTCTGAGCCTACATCCTAACCGGCATCGGACGTTGTTAACCTTTCTCACTTAACATGGATTTAAGGACCTCGATCCGGGGTCTGGGTTGTTACCCTCTCCACCATGGACGTTAGAGCTCATGGTGTGATTGTTCGGTAATAACAGGTAGTATTCGGAGTTTAGTTAAAATTGGCCAAGTCGGAGCTTGGTTACTCTTATCTAGTAGCTCTACCCCTACCTGTCTTGGCCTAACGACCTACCTACATAGGTTTCGCAGAGAACCAGCTATCTCCGAGTTTGATTGGTCTTTCACTCCTAACCACAGATCATCCCAACGTTTTGCAACACGTACGGGTTCGATCCTTCGGATGATGTTTATCAACCTTCAATCTGTCCATGGTTAGATCACTCGGTTTCGGGTTTAATGCTACAAACTTGTTGTTGTCCTTTGTGGACTTGCTTTCGCTTCGCCTTGTTGTTTTCGGCTTTGCTTGTAACAGTAACTCGTTGACCCATTATGCAAAAGGTACGTCGTCAGGTCTTTGGACCCTCCGACTGCTTGTTAGCATCCGGTTTCAGGATCTGTTTCACTACCCTGTTCGGGTTCTGTTTCACCTTTCCCTCACGGTACTAGTTCACTATCGGTTGTAGCTCGGTGTTTAGGCTTAGAGGGTGGTTCCCCTATCTTCGGACGAGCTTGTCATGGCTCGTCTTACTTCTTGCACAACAAGGATGTTGTAATGGGTGGGTTATCACCATGTTGACTCATCGTTCCAGATGAACATTACAAGTAAATTGTGTGTGGTGGCCTGGTTCGGTTTCGCTCGCTGCTACTCGCGAAATCTATATTATTCCTATTCCTACAGGTACTAAGATGTTTCAGTTCCCTGCGTTGACGTTGGTCCAACGGTTGTGGTGTTGGGATGTTGTTTATGTTTCATCTGATCAACATAAGCTCGTTCCGAGTACACCTAGGCATCCACCGGATGCTATATGTCCCAATAACATATTGGTTCGTGGTCGGATGAGTCCTCCCACATTGGGTATTCATTCTATCTAAGGTTTCAGATTTTGTTGTTGTAACAACGTTGGGTTGTCAGATGTTGTTGGTTTCGTTATTGTAACAACGTTGGGTTGTCAGAGGTTGTTGTTTTGGTCTCAACTAGAGATCGGTTCGTTTGTTTTTTGTTTCAGCCACAGGTTCACCTACGGCTACCTTGTTACGACTTCACCTCAGTCACTTGCTAAGATGTGGTCAAGCGTTAGCTTGATTTCGATCGAAGCGAAGCTCCCATGGTGTGACGGGCGGTGTGTACAAGACCCGAGAACGTATTCACCGTGGCATGCTGATCCACGATTACTAGCGATTCCTACTTCATGTACTCGGGTTGCAGAGTACAATCCGGACTGAGATGGTCTTTGGAGATTTGCTCGGTCTCACAACGTTGCGGCTCTTTGTAACCACCATTGTAGCACGTGTGTGGCCCAGCCCATAAGGGCCATGATGACTTGTTGTGATCCTCACCTTCCTCTAACTTACGTTAGCAGTACCCATAGAGATCCCAGTGTGTTTATGGCAACTATGGGTGAGGGTTTTGCTCGTTTTAGGACTTAACCATACATCTCACGACACGAGCTGACAACAGCCATGCAGCACCTGTTCCTGGCATTTCAAGGGTCAGCTTGAACAACATCCTGTTTCCAGGATGGTTGGCCATGGTATGTCAAGGGCTGGTAAGGTTCTTCGTGTAGCTTCGAATTAAACCACATGCTCCACCGCTTGTGCGGGTCTCCGTCAATTCCTTTGGGTTTTAACCTTGCGGTCGTAGTCCCCAGGCGGAGTGCTTAACGCGTTAGCTGTACAATGTTGAGACCGATAAGCTTAGTTGGATGCTCGGACGTTAGGTCGTTGCGTTTGGCCAACAAGTATGGCTCTAGACTGTTAGCACTCAACGTTTAGGGCATGGACTACCAGGGTATCTAATCCTGTTTGCTCCCCATGCTTTCGTGTCTTCAGTGTCAGCTTAGTATGACGAATCGCTTTCGCCTCCGGTGTTCCTCCAAGTATCAACGAATTTCACCTCTACACTTGGAATTCCATTCGTCCCTTATAAGCTCGAGTTCAACAGTATTGGTCTCTTGGATGAGATTGGGTCTCAAGATTTAGAGATCAACTTATTGAACAACCTGGACACCCTTTACGCCCAATAATACCGAACAACACTCGCTCCCCTCGTATTACCGCGGCTGCTGGCACGAAGTTGGCCGGAGCTTGTTCACCAAGCTATCATCATTAGTCCGTTGGCTTAAGAGTTTTACAGTCCATGGACCTTCGGTCACTCATGCGGTATGGCTGGATCAGGCTTTCGCCCATTGTCCAATATTCCTCACTGCTGCCCTCCTAAGAGGGTTGGGCCTTGTCTCAGTCCCAATGTGGCTGTCCGTCCTTCCAGACCAGCTATAGATCATTGCCTTGGTAGGCCATTATCCCACCAACTAGCTAATCTACCGCAAGTTCATCTTGTTCCGATCGGAGATCTTTACCAAAATCTTGGAGTCATACAGTATTACCGAAGATGACTCTTCGCTGTCCTGTGGAACAAGGTAGATCCTTACGTGTTACTCACCCGTTCGCCGCTAACAACCTGTTGAGGTTGTCCGCTCGACTTGCATGTGTTAGGCCAACCGCCAGCATTCGTTCTGAGCCAGGATCAAGCTCTGGTTATTAGATAACGTTGTGGGTATAATATTATATCCTCACTTACGTTGTATCTCAAGTATGTTAATGATGATGTTAGAGTAAATGTCAAGTTATGACCATGGTTGGCTTTAGGAATTGATGAGATGATGTCGAGGTGGGTTGGAGGTGGACGTTGGTCCTGTGTTGGCTTGATGAGGTTGAGGTAGGGACGGATGGGAGTAGAGGTCGAGACAGAGGACGTTGTGTTGGAGGTGGGTGTTGTGGGTGTTGACGTTTGGTCGTTGGGACCACTGGGATGGGGTATGGTTCAGTTCGGTTTAGGTTAGAACCTCCTTCGGAGGGTTGGAATCATCTCGTTTGGAGTCGGTGGTAGTTATGCTTATGG
>NZ_CM008776.1:0-8803 GCF_002774925.1 Candidatus Hodgkinia cicadicola | reverse complement strand
ATTTTAGGATAGAAGAGCCGATAGAGCCGTGTTGTACATTTGGTTGCTTGAATTTGATCGAACGTTGGCAGATTCGCAGTCGAAGGTGGTCTTGGTGTTGTTGATGGCAACTTGTTCGAAGGCAACAAAGATGCTGGAGTTATCAGGTAGGGGTTGGAGTGAGAGCAGGATGGCTTGAGCTTTCAGTATTGCTTGAGAGACTGGAGATTGTGTTAAACCAAGGTTCAGGTTAGTTAAATACTTGATTTGCTCGTTTAATAACAGAGATTCTAATCAAACATTGAGGTTTGGATGGGTCTCGATCGGTAAAGAGACTTCTGTACTTGTTTTATATGAGTTAGTTTGAAGTTCCTCTGAGACTGGAGGTTGGTTTATAATTTGAATAGTGAATGTTGTTCTATAACTTGCGGTTACTATCATGTCGTTCCGATGGGAGTTGATGGTGACTGGACGTTGTGGTGGCTGTCAGTAATTCACTTTGTAGTAATCGAACGGATGTTTGATCTGAACTCGTTTCCTTAATGGAAGCCGAGTTTAACTGACTAATCGATGGATAGTGTTAGATAGAGGATGAAGGACAACCCTGATGGGGTTGATTGATATGAGGAAGAATGGTCTTTGACCTGTGTTAGTTAACCGAGATTGGAGTTGAACGGATTAAAAGAGATTAAAAAGAGACGATGCGTTGGAATCATGTGTTGGGGTTGGGAGATTTGAGGTTGTTAGGTCATGAGATGGGATTGGTTTCAAGTTGTGTTCACTTGGTTGGATCTGACGATGGAATTAGATGTTGGTTTGATTATTCGGATGGAATCTGATGGTATTGAGTACTCCTTTCAGGAGATCGGAGGCTTGATAACTGTAAGGTTTACACATACACTCTATTAGACGGAGGTTGCTTACAGTTTAGGTTAACATTTTGTTAGTCATAGTTTTCGGGATATTAGTATCAGTCAGCTGAGCATGTTACCATGCTTACACATCTGACCTATCAACGTGATGGTCTGTCACGACCCTTAATAGAACGTTTGTTTTTGGGTTGGCTTCCGGCTTAGATGCATTCAGCTGTTATCCGTTCCATACTTAGCCATCCTGCCATGCCATTTGGTCATGACAACAGGGAGACCAGAGGTATGTCCATCTCGATCCTCTCGTACTGGAGACAGATCCCATCAACAGTTCTTATACCCACGGCAGATAGGGACCGAACTGTCTTGCGACGTTCTGAACCCAACTCACGTACCGCTTTAAATGGCGAACAGCCATACCCTTGGGACCTTGTTCAGCCCCAGGATGCGATGAGTCGACATCGAGGTGCCAAGCAGCTCCGTCGATAAGAACTCTTGGGAGCTATTAGCCTGTTATCCCCGGCGTACCTTTTATCCGTTAAGCAATAACCCTTCCACATGGTGTTATTGGATCACTATGACCGACTTTCGTCTCTGCTTGACATGTCTGTCTCGCAGTCTAAGCAGGCATATGCCATTGTACTCTACTGACGATTTCCAAACGTCATGAGCCTACCTTATGTACACCTCTGTTACCTTTTAGGAGGAGACCGTCCCAGTCAAACTACCCGCCTTGCATGGTCTTGCGTTAAGATTGGCTTACAGCAATGAGATGTCATTTGTCAACAGGATGTTGTTTCATTGACAGTTTACGTTGGGCTAACGGCCAACGGTCATCACTTACCATCTACACTGTACAATTGATCAAAATCCATCAATACAAGGTTGCAGTAAAGGTGCACGGGGTCTTTCCGTCTTGCCGCAGGTACCTCGCATCTTCACGAGGATTTCAATTTCACTGAGCTTGTGCTGGAGACAGCAGGGAAGTCGTTACGCCATTCATGCTGGTCGGAACTTACCCGACAAGGGGTTTCGCTACCTTTGGACCGTTATAGTTACGGCCGCCGTTTACTGAAACTTAGACCGGATGCTTCGAACATTCGGTTTTCGCTGGTCAGCACCGGGCAGGCGTCAGACTCTATACTTCATCTTACGATTTGGCAGAGTCCTGTGTTTTTGGTAAACAGTCGCTTCCCTCAATTTTGTTACACCTGATTTTGGTTACCCATATCAGGTCATGTTTCTTCCGAAGTTACACATGCAGTTTGCCGAGTTCCTTCAGCACAATTATCTCATACACCTTGGTATACTCTACCTGATCACCTGTGTCAGTTTTTGGTACGAACAACGTCCACAAGCTGTTTCTTGTTAATTCTAACATGCCATGTCAATCCGTTAAGATAAAACATGGTTCGAATTAAGTCACTTGCGTAAGGCTCACGAATATTAACGTGATTGCCATCGGCTATGCGTTTCCGCTTTACCTTAGGGATCGGCTAACCCTGTTCAGATCGACTTTAAACAGGAAACCTTAATCATTCGGTGTGAAAGGTTCTCTTCTTTCAATTATCGTTACTCATGTCAACATTCTCGCTTCCGATACCTCCAACAACCCTTACGGGTTGCCTTCCATGGCCTACGGAATGCTCTGCTACTGCGTTGCTCGATTGGCAACGCCCTTGACTTCGGTACCAGAACTTAGTCCCGTTACATTTTCGATACAGATCATTCGTTAATCAGTGAGCTGTTACGCTTTCCTCAGATGATGGCCGCTTCTAAGCCTACATCCTGATCGACATTGAACAACTGCCATCTTTTTCACTTAGATCAGATTTAAGGACCTTATTCCAAGGTCTGGGTTGTTACCCTCTCCACCATGGACGTTATGCTCATGGTGTGATTATTAACTATTGATTCATCAGTAGTATTCGAAGTTTGTTTAGACTTAACATAATTCTCGTTATGCCTGTCAATTCAGAGCTCTACCCCTACCTGAGATACAGCTAATGACCTACCTACATAGGTTTCGCAGAGAACCAGCTATCTCCGAGTTTGATTGGCCTTTCACCCCTAACCACAGGTCATCCCAACGTTTTGCAACACGTACGGGTTCGATCCTTCGGATGATGTTTATCAACCTTCAATCTGCCCATGGTTAGATCACTCGGTTTCGGGTTTGAAGCTGCAAACTTGTTGTTTGCCCTTTGCGGACTCGTTTTCACTTCGCTTTTGTATTAACTTTAAGCTTCGCTTGCAACAGCAACTCGTTGACCCATTATACAAAAGGTACGTCGTCAGGTCTTTGGACCCTCCGACTGCTTGTTAGCATCCGGTTTCAGGATCTGTTTCACTATCCTGTTCGGACATCTGTTTCACCGTTCCCTCACGGTACTAGTTCACTATCGGTTGTGTCCATATATTTTGGCTTAGAAGGTGGTCCTCCTATCTTCGGACGAGCTTCATGGTATCTCGTTCTACTTTATTTCGATGATTGATTAGATGTTTATGAGACTCTCACTCATGGTTGTTACCTCTTCCAAAGTAATAACACTATCACATCATCATAATAGCCAAGGTTTGGGTTCGCTCTCTGCTACTAACAAAATATCCTAGATATATCTTCCTATAGGTACTAAGATGTTTCAGTTCCCTACGTCCAAGCTTCGATGTGGAGATGTTACTCCTACCAAAGAAGCATCACGAGTTCATTTTCTTCCGTCATGACTTCCTGATGGACACACCTAGGCATCCACCGGATGCATTACTATCATTTATATCATATCAAAACCACATTGTCATGTGGAACCGCAACAAAGTTACCTTTGAGCTTACAAATGGTTTAATTACTTTAGCAACAACATCAGATTGGTATCCGATATCTTACCATATCCTATTAAAATGTGTCTTCAGTCTAAACTTCAGACCTTTATTTTATCTGTTTCAGCCACAGGTTCACCTACGGCTACCTTGTTACGACTTCACCTCGGTCATCAACGTTGTCGACGTCCATATCTGAATGGACTTGAAACAAAAATGACTCCCATGGTGTGACGGGCGGTGTGTACAAGACCCGAGAACGTATTCACCGTGGCATGCTGATCCACGATTACTAGCGATTCCTACTTCATGTACTCGGGTTGCAGAGTACAATCCGGACTGAGATAGGTTTTAATGAGATTAGCTCCACCTCGCGGTATTGCGACTCTTTGTACCTACCATTGTAGCACGTGTGTGGCCCAGCCCATAAGGGCCATGATGACTTGTTGTGGTCCTCACCTTCCTCCAACTTACGTTGGCAGTCTCCATAGAGAGCCACTCATTACTTGTTTTCGGCAACTATGGATGAGGGTTATGCTCGTTATGGAACTTAACCATACATCTCACGACACGAGCTGACAACAGCCATGCAGCACCTGTTCCAAGTTGTTCAACGGGTCTTAGCCATTGAATTGGCATCCTGTTTCCAGGATGTTAAATCTTGGTATGTCAAGGGCTGGTAAGGTTCTTCGTGTAGCTTCGAATTAAACCACATGCTCCACCGCTTGTGCGGGTCTCCGTCAATTCCTTTGAGTTTTAACCTTGCGGTCGTAATCCCCAGGCGGAGTGCTTAACACGTTAGTTGTACAATCAACGAAAATATGGTTTGACATATGTCGTTTAACTGTTAGCTCTCAACGTTTAGGGCATGGACTACCAGGGTATCTAATCCTGTTTGCTCCCCATGCTTTCGCACCTTCAGTGTCAACTTAGCATGATGATCTGCCTTCGCCTTTGGTACTCCTCCAAATATCAACGAATTTCACCTCTACACTTGGAATTATGATCACCTCCACCAAGTTCTAAGCAACACAGTATTAATAACCGTGATGGAATTAAGTTCCAAGATTTGGTTGTTAACTTATGAAGCAACCTGAGTGCCCTTTACGCCCAATAAAACTGAACAACACTCGCTCCCCTCGTATTACCGCGGCTGCTGGCACGAAGTTGGCCGGAGCTTTATTTAACTAACGTTATCACTATTAATCATTAGTCTAAGAGTTTTACAGTCCATTGGACCTTCAGGTCACTCATGCGGCATGGCTGGATCAGGCTTACGCCCATTGTCCAATATTCCTCACTGCTGCCCTCCTAAGAGGGTTGGGCCTTGTCTCAGTCCCAATGTGGCTGTTCGTCCTCCCAGACCAGCTATAGATCTTGGCCTTGGTAGGCTTTTACCCCACCAACTAGCTAATCTACCGTAAGCTCATCTTGTTCCGATTGAAATCTTTACCTGTTGCAGGAATCATACGGTATTACCTCAAGTTTCCTTAAGCTATCCCGTTGAACAAGGTAGATTCTCACGTGTTACTCACCCGTTCGCCGCTAACAACCTGTTTGAGGTTGTCCGCTCGACTTGCATGTGTTAGGCCTGCCGCCAGCATTCGTTCTGAGCCAGGATCAAGCTCGATTCAAAAAACCACCACACAATGGTGGTGTATACCTTTCCACTGCAGCATCTAGGCCACGAACAACATTCATACATAATAATAACAAAGATAAAAAAAACAGGTGATCGGTGTTCGACCTTCAGGTATATATGATATACTTCGAGTAAACGTCAAGTTTTTAAACATGATAATATCTTTTAAAACAGTTTAGATTACAGGGATGGTGTGGTCGTTGGCTTAGATCCTTGGTTGGACGGCCAAGATGTTACGAACCAACATAGAGACCAGAGACTGGACGTTGTTGCGGCAATGGTACGTTTGTTCGATAGGGAATAGGTTTTAATCCTTCAAACGGCTAGAACAGACTTGGTTTCACTTGTTCACTGGTTGGAACCTCCTTCGGAGGATTATAGAGTTCTTCTCATCTTTCTGATGAGAGCGGCCTCATTGATCCTAGATCGAGATGATTGGTTGTTCTCAATGAATCAAGATTACTATGGGATGTTATCGGATTGGATGGTGTAATGTTCCGAAGAAAGAGAATTTCAAATGTTCTTACTACCCATCATCTGATGGTGGAAACACCGATCGTGCTGTTGATGGACGGAGAATGGCAGATGGTAAGCCAACGTTTGAAGGGTGAATCAGATATTTTAGTACCAACGTTGTTATCAAATAGATATAGAATTGGAGATTATAGTGATGAAAGGTACTATTGAGGTAGGTACGTTGGATAGAGAGATATGGTCATTGGTAATGCCTAGGATAGTAGGAGGTCGGAGGTTGGTGTATAGTCATGATCGATGTTGGGTCGGATGGGACCATCAGGTCGAATCCCTCATCTGATGCACCCTTCGTTGAGGGTGATCATCGGGATTCGGGTTGTTTATTCCCCTCCTTAATGGTCGGGGAGATATGATAATGTTTGATCCTTCGGATCTAGACCTCGATGAATGGTTGTGTGGAGGTTCGGCCCCATGGAGAGGGGCATCAGAACATGAAGATCAAATTAAAGTATGGCTTAAGGTTAATGATCAACAGCAACAACAAAAGGTTTGAGGTTGGGATTAAGATGTGTTGGGAGGTTGGATGGGGTCGGATCCTTGATCGGTTGAGATGTTGATGGTGATCCATCAGATGTAGAATTAGTTAAGAGTTGGTAGAGATTAATCAGCTCACTGGCATGCCAACGATGTCATGGGCGTTGGCTTGTGTTTATTTGTTGGTATCAATGGACGGGAAGATTGGCTTGGAAGCCAATAGAGGATCGGTAATGTTGATAGATATTGAATAGAGATCTGGTTGGGGGTCAACTACGTTGACTTGGCTGATAATCTGGTTCCGATACGTGGAGGTCGGATGTTGTTATAACAAAATTGTATCGGTCTGAGACGGTTGTTACCGGATGCCAACGTTCGAAGTTGGCTTGTTGGTTGTGAGGAGATAGGAGGTTAAGAGATAGATCATTAGAGATGATTACTATGAAGGGTGGTGATGGATCGAATGATGATCGATCGATGCCAAACACCAATGATAATTGTCGATCTATCGACCTCTGGTCGTTGTTAACGTTTTATTAGAGATAGAATAGTCAACATCAGGTTAACATTGAACAACAGATACCTCAGAGGATAACTAAAATTAGATTCGATCTCTTAGTGAGGTGGTTGTTTCCGAATCGAGAACATACCAGTTGATTTAAATCTGCCATTCTAGACGTTAGGAGTTTTTTACTTGATCTTATAAGATCGATGATCTTGAGACTATCGGAGTCTAAATGTTTGAAGATTAACGTTTTGAGGTCTTTGATAAAGTTATTTTGTATCACTATGTTGTATCAGTGTTGGTTATAATAGGATGGAGATGGGTGGGCTGTTGGTTACAACGTTTGGTCCGAGATTGGGGTTAATGGGGTTGTAGTGATAAGTTATCATGGTTCGTTGGGATTGAAATATATGAATGAAACATGAATGTTAGATGTTGGGGTGAGAAGGGATGGATTGGGTTGATTATTCATGTTTGTTGTTGTTTTATGGGATCAAGTGCCACTTTGTTGAGAAGATGGATTAATTTGGGAGATAATTGGTGTAAGGTTGGTATTAGAGTCTCGATGAGAGAGGGAAGGGGTAATGTGGTTGTTTAAAGGTAGAATCAATCCTTGATGGATTATTTATTATTTTGTTGTTAAATGCCGATAGCAGATGAATAACATCATTTTGTTGTGGATTTTGTTAATAACAATGGATGTTTAGGTTGGATTGGATTAATGTTGGGATTTTTAATCCTATTGAAGGTAGATTAGAATTGATGGTGGTTGTTGTTAGATCTTGATTGGTTGTTAATATCGAATAGATATTCTCGATGAGATATGGTCTAGATGGGTAGATAAAGGGATCGTTGGTAAGATGGATCAACAACCTCCGTTTGATGGAGTATCCTGAGGATTTTGTTGTTAAGATCCGGTCATATTAGTGGGTATGGATGTTAGTAACAGATGGATTATGCCATGAGGTTGAGAGGATTAGAGATGGATGATCAGGTTGTTAGGATGTTGGGTTTGAGAAATTAGGAAGCAAGCTGGAGGCTTGCCCATTTTGAAGAAATATGGTACATTAACAGGATAAACATCAGCTAGATCTAAGACTTTCATCTTGATGTTGGTTTCGATCGGATAAGGGAGAGGCATGTTGCCGCTCATTGATAAGAGGACTTACGTCTAACATTTCTGATAATGTTGGTAGTTCATGGGAAGGTATGGATCGGAAGACGGAATGTAAAGGACTTAGTCTTGAGTAAGAATGATGTCATGCCAACGAGAAGAGGGATCGGGATCAGTTATCGTGATGTAACAACGGTTCAGCCAGTGTTTGGCATGGCTGGGTGTTATACCAAATTTTGTTAAGTTCAGAGGTATTTGATGGTTGAGAGATCAGCTCGATGGTATGTTTATATTTCTTTTAGATAGGCCGGATGTTAGGGCTTGGATGTTATCGGTGAGGTTCCTCATTCAGGACTTGAATGGAGGTTACGGACCTCGGTCATGGCTTGGGCCATGGCTGTTAGATCAGTTATTGAACAGGTTGGCAGATATGTTGAGGTTTTGGTATGCAGATATACGTTTGGAGATGTATGGTTTGTTTGTTAGGATCAAACCGCAAGAAGGACCTCTTAGGGAGGTGGTTGTTGCCATAGTTATCAGATCACATTGAAATAATGGGGATGGCAATGATTTTGTTGTAACTTGGGTTACTATGTGTAAGATATCAGCTAACAATGGGGTATCAGACTTAGTCTGCTATTCGTTTGGAGAAGTGCCAATCTGTTATGGTTGAACATGAAACTGGGTTGGCAACTATGAGGTTTGGTCTGTAATCCATGACCTTGACTACTATTTCGGCTATATCTTCCCAACCTGAGGACGGATGTAGGCCATAAGATAGTGTTCTGAAGGTTTTATTTGATATTGTGATGGTTGAATCATTAGTGGAACTACTACCGAACTTTGTATCCAAACCAAGGATGATAATC
>NZ_CM008775.1:0-10839 GCF_002774925.1 Candidatus Hodgkinia cicadicola | reverse complement strand
TCCATCTCTCCACACACCCTACCATCCCAAACATCCAGTGCCATCCCCATCACAGATCCCAACCCCCATCTAATTTATTTCCTCATACCCCATACCCTATCATCAACAACCACCGATCCATCAGCTGTTGACGGTTATAAACTTAATATTATAATATCCCGAAGTTTAATAACCACTAATGTTTACAACATGACTTATTCTTCAACCACAACGATATGATCCTTAAACACTTATTAACTTGATCCGATATACACCACCGATGACGTGGTGATCTGAATTCGAGCTTGATCCTGGCTCAGAACGAATGCTGGCGGCAGGCCTAACACATGCAAGTCGAGCGGACAACGTTCAAACGTTGTTAGCGGCGAACGGGTGAGTAATACGTGAGAATCTACCCATCCCAACGTGATAACATAGTCAACACCATGTCAATAACGTATGATTCCTGCAACAGGTAAAGATTTTATCGGGGATGGATGAGCTCACGCTAGATTAGCTAGTTGGTGAGATAAAAGCCCACCAAGGCCAAGATCTATAGCTGGTCTGGAAGGATGGACAGCCACATTGGGACTGAGACAAGGCCCAACCCTCTAAGGAGGGCAGCAGTGAGGAATATTGGACAATGGGCGTAAGCCTGATCCAGCCATGCCGCATGAGTGATTGAAGGTCCAACGGACTGTAAAACTCTTTTCTCCAGAGATCATAAATGATAGTATCTGGTGATATAAGCTCCGGCCAACTTCGTGCCAGCAGCCGCGGTAATACGAGGGGAGCGAGTATTGTTCGGTTTTATTGGGCGTAAAGGGTGTCCAGGTTGCTAAGTAAGTTAACAACAAAATCTTGAGATTCAACCTCATAACGTTCGGTTAATACTGCTAAGCTCGAGCTTGGATAGAGACAAACGGAATTCCAAGTGTAGAGGTGAAATTCGTTGATACTTGGAGGAACACCAGAGGCGAAGGCGGTTTGTCATACCAAGCTGACACTGAAGACACGAAAGCATGGGGAGCAAACAGGATTAGATACCCTGGTAGTCCATGCCCTAAACGTTGAGTGCTAACAGTTCGATCAAGCCACATGCTATGATCCAGGATTGTACAGCTAACGCGTTAAGCACTCCGCCTGGGTATTACGACCGCAAGGTTAAAACTCAAAGGAATTGACAGAGATCCGCACAAGCGGTGGAGCATGTGGTTTAATTCGAAGCTACACGAAGAACCTTACCAGCCCTTGACATTTTAGGTTCGAACACGTTCATCCGTGTTCACGTTCATCTTGGAAACAAGATGCCAACGTCCATACTTCCGGCATGAAACACCGGTAAGATTCAACCTTCAACAGGTGCTGCATGGCTGTTGTCAGCTCGTGTCGTGAGATGTATGGTTAAGTCCTAAAACGAGCATAACCCTTGTCCTTAGTTGCTTAAGATCGGGGCAAAGCCCAAGATTAGTTCTCTAAGGATACTGCCAATGACAAATTGGAGGAAGAAAAGGATAACAACAAGTCATCATGGCCCTTATGGGCTGGGCCACACACGTGCTACAATGGTGGTTACAAAGAGCCGCAACGTTGTGAGACCGAGCAAATCTCCAAAGACCATCTCAGTCCGGATTGTACTCTGCAACCCGAGTACATGAAGTAGGAATCGCTAGTAATCGTGGATCAGCATGCCACGGTGAATACGTTCCCGGATCTTGTACACACCGCCCGTCACACCATGGGAATTTATATCGATCGAAGCAACCACCTTCTTGGTTGCGAGATCCAGATAAACGACCGAGGTGAAGTCGTAACAAGGTAGCCGTAGGTGAACCTGTGGCTGAAAACAACAACCATGTTGCTTCTGACATGAAGCTACCACTTAACAAGATTATGACATGGTATTAACCGATGTTAGAGTAATCGAAACCAATTGAAGCCAACCTTGGCTAACGACTTGTGGTTTATCGCATCCGGTGGATGCCTTGATGCTAACCAAACAAGCAGCTATACAGATAACAACGAAGTTGCTGCTTCTAGGGCAGCTAGTGATCGGTTGTTGAAACCACCTAGCGACCCACAACCCAGAGAACTGAAACATCTTAGTACCTGTTGAGGAACGGATATCCAAGATATTTCGTTAGTAGCAGCGAGTGAAACCGAAACAGGCTGATCTGGTAACCTTAGTCCGTTAGTAATTGTCAGGATAGACAAGCGATACACGGTGATAGCCCGGATACGTTAACAACAAGGTAAGCCATTAAAAGTAGGATGGAACACAATGGATTCCGTCCGAAGATAGGAGGACCACCTCCTAAGCCTAAACATTGGTAGCAATCGATAGTGAACTAGTACCGTGAGGGAAAGGTGAAACAGATGTCCGAACAGGACAGTGAAACAGATCCTGAAACCGGATGCCAACAAGCAGTCGGAGGGTCCAAAGACCTGACGACGTACCTTTTGCATAATGGGTCAACGAGTTACTGTCACAAGCAAAGCCGAAGCTTATACTGAGGCGAAGCGAAAGCAAGTCCACAAAGGACAAGACATAAACACAACGTTTATCACGTTTGTGGCATTAAACCCGAAACCGAGTGATCTAACCATGGACAGATTGAAGGTCAGCTGAGCTGACCGAAGGATCGAACCCGTACGTGTTGCAAAACGTTGGGATGATCTGTGGTTAGGGGTGAAAGACCAATCAAACTCGGAGATAGCTGGTTCTCTGCGAAATCTATTTAGGTAGAGTGTCAAGCGAACAACATCAAGGGTAGAGCTCTGGATGGCCATGGGCAACACCAGTTGCATCAAATCCAACCAAACTTCGAATACTGATGCCGAACATACTTGACATACACACTACGAGCGATAACGTCCGTAGTGGAGAGGGAAACAACCCAGACCTTGGGTTAAGGTCCTTAAATCTAGACCAAGTGTTAAAGGATGTTTAGACTGAAGACCGATCGGGATGTAGGCTTAGAAGCGGCCATCATCTAAGGAAAGTGTAACAACTCACCGATTTGTAGTCGATGCACCGAAAATGTAACGGGACGAAGTCTAGTACCGAAGCCAATGGTGTTGCCAATCTGGCAATACGGTAGCAGAGCATTCTGTAAGCCAACAAAGACATGCCGACAGGTATGTTGGAGGCATCAGAAGCGAGAATGTTGACATGAGTAACGATAATTGAAAGTAAGAACCTTCAACACCGAATGATCAAGGTTTCCTGTTTGAAGTCAATCTGAACAGGGTTAGCCGGCACCTAAGACCAAGCGCAAGCGCATAACCGATGGCAATCACGTTAATATTCGTGAGCCTTCTTGAAGGCTTAAGGTTAACAACGTCCGATCTAATCTGGCTTGATCGTGGCATCGGATACCTTAACAAGAAGATCTTCAAGATCTATGGCCGTACCTCAAACCGACACAGGTGATCGGGTAGAGTATACCAAGGTGTATGAGATAATTGTACTGAAGGAACTCGGCAAACTGCATGCGTAACTTCGGGAGAAGCATGACCTGATGTGGGTAACCATATCCAGGTGAAACAAAATCGGGGGAAGCGACTGTTTATCAAAAACACAGGACTCTGCCAAATCGTAAGATGACGTATAGAGTCTGACGTCTGCCCGGTGCTGACAAATGAAATCCGGATGTTCGAAGCATCCGGTCTAAGTTCCAGTAAACGGCGGCCGTAACTATAACGGTCCAAAGGTAGCGAAACCCCTTGTCGGGTAAGTTCCGACCAGCATGAATGACGTAACGACTTCCCCACTGTCTCCAGTACAAGCTCAGTGAAATTGAAATCCTCGTGAAGATGCGAGGTACCTGCGGCAAGACGGAAAGACCCCGTGCACCTTCACTGCAACCTTGTATTGATCCCGACCCTGTCGAAGTATAGAGTAGGCACAGACAATGACCGATCTAACTCGGAAGTCACCAATGAAACACCGCCCTTCGATCAAGATCAGATCTAATCGTAGTTTGGCCAACCCTGATACGAGACCATGCAAGGTGGGTAGTTTGACTGGGATGGTCACCTCCTAAAGAGTAACAGAGGTGTGCACAAGGTAGGCTCATGACGGTTGGAAATCGTCAGTAGAGTACAATGGCATATGCCTGCCGAAGACTGCGAGACAGACATGTCAAGCAGAGACGAAAGTCGGTCATAGTGATCCGATAACACCATGTGGAAGGGTTGTTGCCAACGGATAAAAGGTACGCCGGGGATAACAGGCTAATAGCTCCCAAGAGTTCTTATCGACGGAGCTGCTTGGCACCTCGATGTCGACTCATCGCATCCTGGGGCTGAACAAGGTCCCAAGGGTATGGCTGTTCGCCATTTAAAGCGGTACGTGAGTTGGGTTCAGAACGTCGCAAGACAGTTCGGTCCCTATCTGCCGTGGGTTCAAGGGTATTGACAGGACCCATCTCCAGTACGAGAGGACCGAGATGGACATACCTCTGGTCTCCCTGTTGTCGTTGCCAACCGGCATGGCAGGATGGCTAAGTATGGAACAGATAACAGCTGAATGCATCTAAGCCGGAAGCTAACCTGAAAACAAACCCTAAGTAAGAGTTGTGACAGACCATCACGTTGATAGGTCAGATGTGTAAGTGCGGCAACGCACTCAGCTAACTGATACTAACTATTCGAAAACAAGCAACATCCTGTTGCCAAGTTAGACTGTTGGCACCTTCCTCTCACAAGGAAGGACGGAGCTGTACGATCCAAGCCAACAGTTATCAAGCCATCAATCTCCTCAAAGGAGATCCGTACACCTCTCTAATCCCATCAAAACGACCAAGCTACCAACCTCCGACCTCAGATCCAACATCCGGATCTTCAATGTCCGTTCCAACCTTGAATCATTTCTCTCAACAACCCTCCTCATGACCTCCCTGTTCCCATCCCTCCAACCTCCAACCACCTCTTCTTCGATCCCAACAACCTCCAAACATCTCCAATCCCGTTGTTCCACATCCCTACTTCAACATCCATGCTGCCCCAGCAGCCCCATTTATTACGACCGAAGCAAGCACCGTTCATCCATCCTCCAACATCCACACCACCAACCGACATCCCATGGTATTCTTCGATGACTTCTCCATCAAGGTACTGAAAACCATGAACAAACTAAACAAGAACACGATCCTGTTGTCACTACCAGAAATAGCTCCGAATCATTGGTTCAACGGTGTTCCATCAAAGCTATCAGGAATACCTTTCGATAAAACCCACAGAACATGGTTCTCATTCCAACCAATCGTATGGCAATTCCAACACATACTACCCAACATAAACCCAACAATCTGCATCGGTAAAACAAAAATCTCCAACACCCTCACACCTTACATCGGCATCTCAAACGCAGCAACAACCCTATGAGGTAGTTTCATCCCAAACCTCATCACTGCCATAGAAACCTGCCGATCCATATCTCCGAACAACGAAACGTTCACACTTAACGTTAGCTGCCGAGATGTGTACGACAGCATCGTGGACATATGTGCCTTCAACCCTCCTATTCCCAACCTATTAAAATCCTGCTTCGGTAACCATGTGGCATTAAAAACTCTCCTATCGACCCTAGACATCTGCAGCATCCCTCCCGGAACCAAACGACTACGAGTCCTAAGAAACGAGACATATACCCGCCTCCTTGATCTATACACAACGGTCAACAAGATTTTATCTCCCTTCGGCCGCAGCATCAATGCCAACCTGTTGGCCCAAACCGTCGCAATCAAGAGCTGTTATGTTAACTCCGAAAAACTCAACAAGTTCAGAAGATTACTATCAACCAACATCGAAATAAACCAAACAATCCGATTACTCTGAGGATTACCTCGTTCCCTCGGAGCCACCCTTGCCCTAAAACGATTGAAAGACAACCTCAACTCCATCCCCAACCTCACCATCTACCACCGTTGTTTCTCCAACAAACAAGTATCTCCAAACACATTAGCCTTCTCCCAACTCACAAAGTCATCATCAACTTGCTTCCTCAACGAAGCCAGAACCATCTCCAACCGTGTCATCTCCACCGGCCTAATAACCTACCATATTAAACATCGATCTCCCCAAACCAATCCCATCTAACCCCATCCTCCTCCAACCAACCTCCCCACCCTCTAACCTCCTTACCATCGAATCCTCCAACGAACCATCAAAACCAACCTCCAACCTCCATCCAATCAATAAGACGACCCTCCCTTCATAATCCCCATTCCTTCCCCAATCTCTATCCCAATCAACCCTCCATTTCAACCTCCTCAACTCCAACCTCCATACCCTCCTAACAACTATCCCGAACCCAACCTTCCAACCCTCCCATCTCCAACATCCATCCTATTAATCCCAACGTCCAACCTCTCCATCCCGGCATCTAATCTCCAACCAAACATGATTAAAACCAACCACCACACATCGTTAAACCCAACTAACCCAACCGATACACAAAGATATAACCGAACCTAAGATGACCGAACCCTAACCATCCAACCTCTTCAAACCCTGATTCATAACAACATCCACAACATTTTGATGGCAAACCAAACAACCCAAAGATAAATGACATGAAACCCATACCACCTACCCCACATGATAGTGATTAAACCTCTCCGAAATCGAACCCAACCAACCCTCAAACACCAATTACCACAACGAAATGACCAAGATGTGACCAAAACAACCACCATCCTAAACCACATCCCAAACATCAAATAATCCATCAAACATTTATATACTTTACCAAATATCCAAAGATACCCTCCCAAACCTCTCGAACGTTGTTCCATCCCTCCATCCTCATCCGATCAGCAACCCCAACGATTGATCGATCCTTCATCGAAGTGTTGTTAACCCTATTCAAAACCATCCTCCGAACCCAACATCCGATAACCAATCACCATAGTTATACCTAATCCCCACCAAAACACATCCAACGTCCAGATCAAAAACTCCCAACGAAGAACTAACACCACATAAGCATAACTACCCATCGAGTCCAAACGAGATGATTTCAACCTCCAAAGGAGGTTCCAACCAAGTCTAAACCAAACTGAACCAACCCAAACATATTAAACATCAACACTTAACCGCCAAAGCCAACCAAAGCCATCGGTCCAACACCCAGGCAACTAACCCCGATGGACTTCTGGTCTAGAGACCACATGGCGGTTCCAACCCATTGGCTTCCAAGCCAATCTCCCATCACCCAACCCCAGCGAGCCAATGCGAGCCAACATCCATGACATCGCTCGCATGCCAGCGAGCTGATTAACCCCGATCAATGATAACCTAACGACCACCGAACCAACACCCTCTCGACATTAACAAGCTGACCGTTTCCATCGGAAACATCCATGCCCCTCTCCAGGGGCCAACCTCCAACATCCATACCTGTTGCCAACGCCCACCCCATCATCCCGTTACCTAAAGGTTCCCATCCTCAGAAACCCATCAACTCAAATCCCGATGATCATCCCCATCCATAACGAAGGGGATGCATCAGATGAGGGATTTGACCTAAGAACCCCACCTCTACTAAGCACCATCGATTTAACCTCCAAACCAACATCCACACCCCTCTCCATAGTATTACCAATAGCTATCTCCGGATCCAACGTCCGAACCCCAACACTACCCTCCATCCCTCTAATCTACAATCCTGACCTGAACGTTGTAAACCTACCCAATCCAGACCAAACACCTCTCAAACGTTGTACCAACCTCCACATCATCCAACCATCATCGGCATGATCAATGGCACTTAATCGTGGACGTTGCGGCAACGTTCGAAGTCCAACTACCATCACTTCCCCCATCCAGATCCGACCATCACCCTCATAGTTATGCTGACCGATCAAACCTCAACCGACGGTTGTTGCCAACCTCCAGACACTACTAACCGAAACACATAACTTCCCACCAAGCACAAACGAGATGGTCTTCTCTAACCCAAACCAAACTGATCCGACCCCATCTCATGATCTCAACGACCAAAATCCAACACCCACAACACCCACCTCCAACACAACGTCCTCTGTCCTTGACCTCTACTCCCATCCGCCCTAACCCAACCTCATCAAGCCAACACAGGGCCAAGGACCACCTCCAACCCACCTCCGACATCACCTCGTTGTCCCAATCTCCCACCG
This sequence comes from Candidatus Hodgkinia cicadicola, assembly GCF_002774925.1. Taxonomy (NCBI): domain Bacteria; kingdom Pseudomonadati; phylum Pseudomonadota; class Alphaproteobacteria; order Hyphomicrobiales; genus Candidatus Hodgkinia; species Candidatus Hodgkinia cicadicola. The sequence goes on along the minus strand of NZ_CM008775.1, from coordinate 2,698 downwards.
ACCCCATCAGCCGAACCCTTTAACTCGGCTTCCAACAAGGAAACGAGTTCAGATCAACACTTCCCCATCACCATGTTGCATCACCAACCACCCCACAACATCCCATCTCATCGACATCTGAAACCAACGACCGATCACATCTGGATATCAAATAGAAACAACCCCAATCAAAGACACATCATTTACCTCCGAACTAACATCCGACCCCGTTGTTCCAACCCGATAACAACCTAACAACCTCCAGCTCCGAAGTCCACATAAGACCCACCCATACCTAACAACAACCTAATGAAACAACTGAAACAGACATACCTCTAAACCCTTCAAACCTCCATTCGACATCATAAATGGCAGTTGATTCCCAACCTCCATCCCAACCAGATCTAGAACCTACCTGTCCAAGTTATACACCAACACCCAACCTACACCAACCGAAACAACCGAAACCTAAGAACCATCCTCAACAACATGACAACAACCTCCCATTAAACCCACAAACGGTATCCAAACCAGAAGTTATAACAGACATAATATTCCATCCATGTATTGAACTGAAATACGATACCACAACGTTCGGTCCCTATCTCCATGAAAGACCAAACAATTCCACATATAAAGGCTTAACTCTAACACCAACATCCCTAACCCCAACCCAACGAAGCCTTATCTCCCTAACAAGGTCCCTATGTCGTTTAAGTTACTTCCGAACATCGATCTCCTTCCAAAACCAACATCCTCTCGAACGTTATCATCGAAATCTTCAAAACCAACTTCATCAAAACCTCACACAAATCAATCCAAACCTTCAACAAAACCAACAACTGCATAGCAACCTCCAAAGAACCCTCCATCATCAAGTAAACATCAATCCAAATCCTCCCTCACACACCTCTTAACCAACCCACCTCATCCCCATCCTCTTTGGTCCTTCCAACGCCCAAACATCCCAACACCCCACCATCCTCCATCATCGAACCCATTCCTCCATCCCATAACCACATTTACCCCAACCTCAAGACATCCTCCAACGTATATCCAATCTTAATCTAAGTTCTAACAACCTCCACCCAACACCCTCTCAACACATCTCTTCCCAACCCTGTTAACATGCAAGCCCCGCTTGCCTCCCTTCTAACCCAAACATCCACATGACTGGCCAATTCATCCCGCCCTCTCCATCCATGATGTGAACCTTATCCCCCATCCACATCTTCTTAACACAACCGACTCCTAGACCTACCCAGCGATATAACATCGAACGTTGGCCATAAATCCAACCTCCCAACGTCCATACTCTCCAAACCAATACTTAAAACCATATATTCTCCCAAGAATATTAAACTTAACTAACAACCATAACAACAAAACATTAACAACACCCATACCCAATTCCAACCCCACCAAAGTCCAAAGATCCAACATTAACCCAACCATCTAACAACACAAGTGTTATTAACTACCCTCAACAAAACTGATGTTATCTACCCACCATCGTAACTACCAACAAGGTAACGAATAATCCAACAAATATTAATCCCAATCTTCAACCCCAACATGTAAGCATCTATCTCATCGAAACCTGATACCAAACCTCCATCAATTACCTCCGATTAACCCCACTCCCAACAAAGTGATACCTATTATCATAAAATTACAACAAACACGAACAATTAACCCAATCCATCCCATTAACCCAACATCTAACATCCATATTTCCTTCCCATCATCCCATCCCCACCAAGTCATAACAACCCACCAACACAACATCCATTAACATCAACATCCCAACAACTTCTGTTAATCCTTCCCAATCCAACGATAACATCAACAACCCATCGGTATTCTGTTCCCAACATGATGTCATTGGCCAATCGATGCCCCTCTCCAGGGGCCCAAACATCCAGTCACCGACCTAAGGGACCCCGACCCGAAGGTCACAACGTTGTAACAAATCTCCGAACCTAACTCCAACCGACCAACCAACCTCCGATGATTACCCCCAACGAAGGGGTACATCAGATGAGGAACTTGACCTGAGGGTCCCATCCGAACTGACATCGATCTAAATCTCCATCCCCAACCTCCATCTACCTACCACAACGTTGCCAACGTCCACCTCCGTAGCCAACATCCGAACCTCAACACTGACCTTTCCTCCTCCAATCTGCAATCCTGATCTGGCTTCGATAACCAGTTAACCCACCTCCGATCCCATCCCTTCAAACGTTGGACCGCTTCCCACCGTTACCCAACCAACATCGACATGATCGATGAACACCCATCGGGATGTTGTTCCAACCTCCAAACTTCAACGTCCGAACCCAACAACATCCATACCTCCGTTGTTCTAACCCATCCCGATTAAAACATTCGAACCTTCAAACGATCCCCTCATCGAGTCCCAACGAGATGAGCTCTAACATCTCCAACCGATCCCATCTGATAAATCCTAAACAAAACATGTAACCTTTCATCAAAACATCCATCCGATCTTCCCGAAACAACACCGTGCTGTTCAACAACCTCCAAGCTTTTAACCCCATTTTATCAACATACACTCAAAACCTCCAACCTACCCGAACATCCTCCAATCCTACCATACTTCATCTCGATCCTATCTCCCGATCCTCCAACAAACAAACGACTGATAACTCGGCTTCCAACAAGGAAACGAGTTCAGATCAACAACGTTCGATCC
>NZ_CM008774.1:0-13840 GCF_002774925.1 Candidatus Hodgkinia cicadicola | reverse complement strand
GTTGTATCCGAACAAATATGAATAGTTATCCACCAGATTAGAGTTTATAGGTAAAGAATCAGTTGTCTTTCCAACATGGAGAACAATTACAAAGTTTAAGTATAGGTTGTTACCATGAGTTTTAAAAGATCAATAGTAATTAGATGTTAGACGATTACACTGCTTACAAACTAGAGATCAAGTTCATGTTCATTAAATTATTAGGAACAAACAAAGAAACCATGAAATGTAGAACAATAAACCAAACACAAGTGTCAGAATTCAACAACAAGTAATGCCCGTTTGGTAGACAGATTGGTACTCTCCAAGAGAATTCAATCCCCATAATGATAGATGTCACATCGTTGTTAATGTATCCGAATTAAGTTTTAACCAAGAACCAAATCAGTTAATTAGATTACTAACAAACTGCCGTATTGAAATATCCTTGGGTGTTGTAAAACTAACAAGATTGTTATGATGTTTTCATAAGTTAGAATAAGCTCCTATCTATTGTTTCTGTTAAGAGTTTATTATCATGAACCAAATTAAGTATAATGTTAAACATCTGTTGGTCAAAGCATCAAAATATGTACATCAAACAAGTGTAAGAAATCTGATAGATTATTAACTCCTAAGAAGAACACCGAAACCTTTGGTTCATCATGTCAATAAAATGTACTTAACATTAAACCAACACAAGTACTATACTGCTAACAACGTTGTCGAAACAAAATCATGACTCAAATTACGAGATAACCAGATTTATAATTGGATCAAAGTTTATGAGTCTTATTATTAACAGATTTTCTAACCAAAACTTATCAACATCCATTTGTCTATTAGATTTATAATATCTATTCAAAACCAATACATTACAACCCGTTCGAAGTACACATTGGATAAACATCCTCCATTCTAACCGACCGTTGGTTTCGATTATTGAATGAGTCTTAAAAATACTCTCTCTCGTACAAATCAACATTGGTCCAACTTTAAAACAACTACTTCGATGATAACTCATTGAATAAATTATCGTTACTAAAGAATAATCTAAACAGTTTTGATTCGGTATCCAAGTTCTAAGTGTTAGTACATTTTTATGAATTATTCAACTGTTAATACTATTCCATCGATAACAACGTTTGTATGGCATAACGTGGTAATGTGATTCTGACAAGTTGTTAACACTCCAATTATTCGGACATCTCAAATCATTCACTGATTACTCAAGAAGCCATCAATTACAACAAAATGATATGGTAATCCAACGTTGTTAATAATCCACATCATTGGATGATATCTAGGATTTAGTCTCCATAATTGATTTAACTGTATACAATTTGGTTGAATATTAGAATTAATCACAGCAATGACACTGCTCTCTCATAAGAAGGTATTTACTCATGTAACTAACACTTTAGATCAGCTATACAGTACTGATTTAGAACTATGCAGATATAAGCTTTCATCGATTACTGACAAAACGGTCAAACATCTTGACGAACATGGTATATGCACCTCTTTGTTGTCATCATTGACAGAGAATTACAATAACAGGATATTACTACCACTAGTTTATTACCTAATCATAGGTCTTCCTGGTTTAATTATCTTCAAAACATCAGATTTAACTGACTCAACGTTTGGTGGTTTTAAACCTTCTAATAATTCTCTATCTCTAAATACATGAAGAACAAACAACATCATGGCATCATGTCCATGTTTTACACTAATCTTTATATCAAATTTAATAAGATCAGTCAAGAATAATAATTTCAATGTGTTTGGTCTATTAAACTTACAGAAATGAAGTGTACACCTTTTGATTGTAAAACTTATATCATGATTCAATACCAAAATCAAAGCAGATAACACCAACAAAGTGTCTCATATAATTCCCAAACGATTAAACAACGACCACTTATCAAATGCTATTGATGTTGTTAAACTTAAAACATTGCTGTGTATATTTGTAACGATATTAATGGTAACTACAATAATAATAAAAGGAACATGTCTTAGATATTTAGATCAAGATTGGTATAAGTTTAATTAATCTAAAACAAAACACATAATAAAGGATCAATACACTAAAACATAACAGGATTCAACAACGTTCATGTATCGATTTATGTTGTTGTTAATATGTTAACTTTTATGTGTACCAAAATTGTTATTCTATAACCAATCAGCCAGTATATTATATAAATTCCTACTACATCTAATCTTTAAACCTAATCAAAATCAAGGACTCAAACTAAACCTTCCATATTCAGTAAACTCATTCTAAATCCATCTAAACATCCATACATTCATTCCAATTTTATACTAAAAGCAACAACTAACAACAAACAACCAAACGTTGTACCGACAACTTCTATAACGATTTCAATCTATAACTTACTGCCAATAACATTATAACTTATTATAAGCTTTATTGGTAATACCGAAGATCTTGAATTAACCGAAGTAACAATTGATACTATAATTTGTTAGATCTGTTATAAACCGTCAACCCGATAAGATCTTTTGATTACTTTCCTTTAAATTAAACACTATTCTGTGTTAGCATCACGTATCAAACAGATACACATAACATTATGAACTTAACATATCTTATACGAATAAATGATACCACCAAGAATCATAGTGTTAACACAATTATTAGCCACAATAAATCCAATTATACTTAAATTGAACCATCATACTTACTGATCAAAAACCCTACAAATGTTATAAACTTAACAAACACAACCAACCTTTAATCTAATATCATACTCTCTCAAGATTATCGATCAAACATTTCAAGTATTTAAACCTATCAAAGCTTATACCATTTCGAGATCAAATATATCGTCTTGTTCTAATTAATCAATCATGGTCTAATCCATGTAAACATATAATCTCTTATCAAGACCAACATGGATATGGTATAGATTTATCTCTATATCCCTTACAACAATCTGTCATATGTTATTAACAAATCAGACTTCTGATAACCAAGGTTGTTAATATTCAACGAATAGTTACATCTGCAATTAGTTAATAATAAGTAACATTAAACACAGACTATATAAGCAATAGAGTTAACAACAATTTTAGCTTAAACTTACCAGGACTTGTCTAAATCTAACAACATTTATCCAACTTAATAAGTCAAATTAGTATAACTCTTACAACATCAGGTTATTACTTCTTAAAATGAATACTGATAATAATCTGACTCAATAATATTAGCTTTCATAATTGTTAATTAATCCCGACCTCTTCAACAATTCATTTCATGTATAAATTCGATAAGTATTATTAACTCGGTTGTTATAATTCTAAAACCAACAAGAAACAGTTATCGATATAAATTATCGTTAAAACAATCCAATTAAATAAGGTTATCCAAGATGTTAACGAACACATTAGAATCTTTGGGACCAACGTTGTAACAGCTGAATTAACTCATCAAAATCATTCAAATTATTACCAAATCATTGTCAATCCATAAAACCATTCAACAACCAATAGTCTCGATTCAATTATCAACAAACTAACAAGTTCGATAACTAATAAGTTACATAATAAACTTCAACATAATATCAATCCCATTACCGAACATAATTCAACGTTAACACATAAAACTCTAATTGGTTTAACCTGTTGTTTCTGTCAACGAATAATAATTTAGTTAACAAATTTCATTATCGAACCCAACCAAACGAAACTAAACCAACACAAAACTTCAACACCTCTATGTCCATGTTAAGTGAACAATTTAAATCAACAGTGTTATAAACTACGAATTATTGGTACAACGGATGTTTGGATTAGTGTTATTAGTTTAAATTTATAGGATAGATTATCAACACTAATATTGATGTTCATGAGCCTATTAATTAGTGTTAAATATGTCAATGGAAATCAAGAATCTGTACTAATTAATCTAAATATCTAATAAATCTAATGACAACAACACTCTGATTAAATTAACATCGTAAAACCATAAACACAACGTTATAATAATTGCGGTACTAATATAAATGTCTGATTTAATAACCTTTTCTTGTATATAACAGATCTAAATAGACTGATTTAATCCTCTGATTAGAACAACTCATTCACTAAACATAATCGTTTTAATTAGAACAACAAATATCAACCTGATCCAGGATGGATAATCAACAAGCCAACGATTGATACAAATTCCACTAACAAACTAACTTATTACCGTAAATTATATCTCATTTGATGAATATATCTCTCCAAACTCGTATCACTACTCGTACTATCACCATCTTGTTGTTCCTTTTAATCACTTAATTAAGGTTTAATCTATGTAATTCTTAACCCAACATGATAACACCTGATTATTCAACAGATGGTTTAATCTCCATAATCATTTCAACACTAAAGCACTTATCAAAGCTGACTTCGTTGCAACACCAACACAGATAACATTCTTCATGATTAATGTGGTTAATACCTATCAAAATAGAGTCTTTGGTTTAATTCATTAACTAATTATAACTCCAATGAATTCAGAAGTTGAATCAACATTTAGTTATTACATCGGTCGTTCTAATCTAGACAATTATCTCATTGAAATGGATCAACATTGGTTCGTTCAATTCACATCATGTCATATTGATTGTAATTTATACCTTGAAACAATTCAGACCTTAATCATCAATTTGATTAATCCATACTACTCAAACTTCTGTTCCAATATTGACATTCTTGTTTAAACCAACATTAAAAGCATAAACTTCAACAACCACAACGTCCAAACACCTCAATGTTCCCTAACAAACCAAACACATTAACAACAGATCTTAATCCCATTAGTAATCTAATATCTATAACCTATCCAAACAAAGTGATGAACGTTTGTTACTGCTTTATCTGGATTTAGTTACTATCTGGATGCAACAGATCAAACCAATTGTTTGATATTTCCACTTGAATTGACAGAATATTTTAACTCCAATAGCATTTACCACCAATTATTTCATGAACAATTACAACCTTTGGTTAACTCAATTACTGCCCTAACAAGTATTCGTTCCCTATTCCAATATCCCATAATCAAGTTAATCACACCATATTAAAACATGGTTTACTAAGTTGATCAATTAACTTTGTACTTCCGATCATCTGGAACAACTCAGTACTATCTTAGATAACTAACATCGATATATTTGAAATATGCAAACGACCAGAACAAGTTCACTGAATAAGTAATACCAAAGAGTATCTTTTAAGTTAACTTCATTCCGTCATACTTAATTGCCACTCTTCTTAAGATATTGAATAACGAAACCGAATTGATAGAATGTTGTTTGCTTATAAAGTATACTATCTGTTAAACTAATCTAACATGATTGGTATACTCTAAACGTATTTGGACTCAAACAACCCATAAACACATCTTACTTCGAACGTTTGTACTAATCAAACATCCGATTAAACTCCAAGACAATCAGTTTAACTACTTTTAATGTATTAACCTAAACAACAACATCAATTCTTACTCCCTATAAAACACCCATAATTGCACTAATACCATTAACATCTACTTCTACATCTGTTCATTAATCAATTATCACTGAAACTGGTTTAATAACTACATCTACCTTGTTCTAATGTTAATAATTTCAATTAGATTTGTTCATGTTATACAATTGGTGTTAATTACTATTCACATTAAACTAATTCCATACTGTTAACAAATATCTTAGATAAAATGTGTCCTTTTATAAACTACATAATATTATTGACATTGATTAACATCTCTTTAAATATCCTAAACCAATAAATGGCAACATACCAAACATTGTTCGATCTTTAATACCTGTTAGTTCGAATTCTGAACCATTTATAATGGCATTGACTATGGCTTTTGTTGATCCTTGATAAGACATTGATGATAATGGTGAAATCTGATGCTTGGTACACAACTTTGATATACCAACTACTTGTCTAGAATATTCAATCTTTTCTTGTCTAAACGTTTGACAAACTCGATTAATACAATCGATAACTCATCATTTATTACTAGAATATTTAGTAAGGTTGAAACAATTGTCGTTCCATATTACTGCAGTCGATGTCATTAGCTTTAACATAACTTCTATATGTTTTGAGTTAACATTTATTCCATATTGTTCATAAATCTGTTGAACACTTTTAATAAAATACTTAACAAAACAATGAAACCCATGATTAATAGCATAATCTGAAAGATCTACTTCTCCGTGTAATAACATCTCCATAGTATTGACATATTTGTCGACTTTTGTGTTCAAATGTTGGTCGTATAAATGGTATACTATCGGAAACTTACACCTTGAGCTTGGGTCAATTACATATGAACTAAAACCTTTTGTATTACCTATCTTTAACATACCAGAACATGGTGAAACAATAGCAACGTCCGAATCCCATTCAGAGTTATCAAACAACTGTTCCAACTTATATAATCCCCCACTTTTGTTTGGAACTGTGTCTTGGTAATCTTCTATAATTTTAAACATAATACAATCAAATATTTTGACATCACAATTGTTCTGAATAATAACATGTGATAAAACGTTGTTCTTTATTAGATATGCCAAGTTTATGTTGGTTACTTTAAGTATAATTTTAGCAATGAACTTATCCGTGTAACCTCATTTTTCAGTTGGTGATAGATCACCACGTCTTGATCTCCTATGGAGGTTAACGTTGTGACACAGATTATCATAATACGATTTACCATTAGCTAAACTAATATACGATTCGTTTTGAACACAACAAAGTCATAAGACTTTTCCTACTCCAACAAAATCGTTGTTATTAAAGAATAACCTGGATCCAATTGGGACAGCAACCTTCCAAACAAGTTTTGCTTGTTGATATATTACAACCAAACACTTATTATTCACGACAATTAAATCTCCTTGATATGAATAAGTACATGCAAGGTTTAGTACTTTAATCTGTCCGCAACACGGTGCTTTAGCATAACATTGGTAACTTTTTGGAGATGTTTTAAAGTTACTGATTTCTAATCCATGAAAGGATCTTAATGTTAATTGAGTTCCGGGTTCACCAATTGATTGAGCAGCCAAAACCCCAACAGAATCACCTAAATTTACCAACTTCCTTGTACCAATATTCAATCCATAACATTTCCTACATATACCGGAGTTTGCTTGACACATTAACGGCGAACGAACATGAACTTTATACTTACAAACCTTTATCAAATCAAATATTACTTCCCTAGTCAATACAACATTTGAATCAGCTACTACAACGTTGTTAACAGTTACATCATTAAGTAAGAATCGGCCAATAAGTCAACTACTAGTGTTGTCATAATCATCTAATGATAAGTCTATCTCTAAACCTAATTTTGTTCTACAATCAATTTCATCTATAATGCATTCCCGTGATGCTTCTACTAACTTTCTCATAAAATAACCGGATTTAGATGTTTTAATTACTGAGTCTATTAATCCTTTTCTTGAACTATAACTAAGTACAAACATTTCAATTGATGAAAGACCCTCTGTGTACGAATGAAGTATTGGTATCTTGCTTAGTTCATCGTTGAAACAAATGATCCTTCCTCTTAGACCTGTTAGTTGTTGTAATTGACTTAATGTTCCTCTTGCTCCTGAAGCCATCATTATTCTAATTGATGAAGAGTTGCTAGGATGTATATCTGAATCATTCAGATCAATGTTCTTGTTAATTTCATCAGCAACATTTGACCATAATTTACAAAAGACAGGACGTTGTAATTTACAAGGAATAATCTGTTTGTAGTTGATCATCTCTCTTACTTTGTTCCGAACAGATTTCAAGCTGTTTTGTTTGTGTTTAGAAATTAGTAAGTCAGATAGACCTAATGATAGTCCAGATTGTGTTGCATATTTGAATCCTAATCTCATTAGTGCTTCACAGAACCTTACCGTCTTTCGTCGGTCACAGTTTATGTTCACTTCTTGTATCAAATCTATAATTAGCTCTTTCGTTAGTTCCGGATGATAAGCATCATATCGAAAACAACATTCAGATGGTACTATATCAGTAATCAAAATCCTACCCGGTGTTGTTACAACCTCTATCAGCTTGTTGTTAACAGTTATAGTGTACATAATCTTAGTATGAACAGTAATTAAATTCAAATCAATAGTCTTCTTAAGAAGAGGTAACGATCCAAACTTTAAGCATTCTTTATCATTATTAACTAAAGATAAGTAATACAATCCCATTATCATTTCCTTAGTTGGGGTTATAACAACGTTGCCATTGGCTGGGTGTAGTATGTTCTTAGAGGATAACATGTATTTCATTGCTTCAAGTTTGGCTTCACTGGTTAACGGAACATGTATTGCCATTTGATCACCATCGAAGTCAGCATTGTAACCTGCACAGACCAAAGGATGTACTTTAATTACTCTATCACTGTTTAATTTAACCATAAAGACCAACATACTAAGTTTATGAAGGGTTGGAGCTCTGTTCAAAATAATAGGATAATAGTTTGTAACTTCATTTAAGATTTGATTAGTTATGATTGGGTTGTTTTCTAGTGTACTTTCTATTGAATTGTTTGCTTTGGTTCCAAGTTTCAACATTGCTTTTAGATAGATGATTGGTTTAAACAGATCGAATGCCATGGTTCGTGGTATACTACACTCATCAAGTTTTAAGTTCGGACCTGGAACAATTACTGTTCGTCCAGAATAATCTACACGTTTACCTAATAGAGTCTGTCGGAATCTACCATTCTTACCCTTTAACATTTCTGAAATAGATTTTAGTGCTTCGTTGTTATATGACGGATGGTTATCTAAATCACTTGAATTATCATATAACATATCTACTGCTTTTTGTAACTTCTTAATGTTTTGTATTAATTCGTTAGTAGCCAATTGTCAACCGAATTTAAAGAGATTATAACAACATCTTAAATCATTGTTAGCGGTTATTACTTGACTATAAAGTTCGTTTAAATCAGAAGACGGTACCTTTTCATCATCATCTGCTACTATTGGTCTTAAACTAGCAGGTAAAACAGGTAGGACTTTTAATACAAGCCAAGTTGGATCAACGTTCTTATTCAAGAAGCCATCGATAATCTTCATTCTTTCGCTTAGTTCATTTGAAGTAGTTACAGAATCAACTCTTTCATACTTTCGTTGGATATCTTGTTTGAGTTTGTTGAGATTTGTTTTCGATAGTAAGTAGTTTATAGCCGATCCTCCTGAAACAACCTTGTCATAATCTCTTTGTTGTCCTAGATCGTTGTAAACAGATGAATTAATTATCTTTCCATCATATAAATCATCAGATATTCGTTTGTTTATTACATGTAAATCACAATTTATTAGACTTTTAATCACTGAACCAGATAATCCAAGTAGAACTTCTAATACTTCTGTATTAGTTTTATGAAATCAAGTATGAACAATAGGTTTTGATAGTTCTATATGACCAAATCTTTGTTTAGCTTTTCTTCAGTTAATATTAAAGTCCGTTCCACAATTAGAACAACACTTGTTTGAGTTTATCATGGGTTTGTTACACAAACATTCGTTCTTGTTAATTGGACCGAATATCTTTGGACAAAACAAACCATCTTTTGTTGGTTTACCTGTTCTATCATCGAAGAGTATACTGTTTACAACTTCCCCATACGATCATGATAATATTGTTTGATCTGAAGCAATCGCTAACCTAATGGATTTGTTCGTTTGTCTATTCATCAAATCCAATATTAGTACAGTATTAGTTTCATTTGATACATTAGTTATGTTATCTTAAATTCAATACAGAGAGAACACAATTCTTTGATTAGAATGAATAGTGTTTCACCACAAGATATTTTAAATCCTGAATGTTTCTCAGTTATACTAGCACTTAGTGTCTTTCTGGCTTTTAAATCATCACATTTAGCAGTTAACATCTCTTGAATAATAAACGCAGCACCATAGCTTTGCAATGCCCATACTTCCATCTCACCTAACCTCTGTCCTCCTTTGTTCATCTTACCCTTTGTTGGTTGTTGAGTGATGGTTGAATAAGGTCCTGTAGATCTGGCATAGATCTTATCATCTACCATGTGGTTTAACTTATAAACATACATAATTCCGACTGTAGTCTTTCTATCAAACTTTAGACCTGTTATCCCATCGTATAATTGACACTGATATTTGTTGTGCCTTAAATCAACACGTGATTCTAAGAACTTAATATCTTTCTCAATTTCCATATCTTGGACATTTGTTTTAACACCATTGGATAACTCAGATATCAGTTCCAATATTGTTTTGTTATCGATTGATTTAAAGTCAACATTTGGATGTATTTCTGATAGCTTTGATTTAACAATATCGATTATTCCTTGTTTGTTGTTTGATATGTTGTATATTTGAAGTAATTTCTTAAATTCTAATCCCATCTTATAACTTATTAATCCCAGATGAGATTCCAGTATCTGTCCAACATTCATTCTTGAAGGTATGCTTAATGGATTGAAGATTACATCTATAACGGTTCCATCAGCCATGAATGGCATATCCTCCTTCGGAACTATCTTCGATATCACACCTTTGTTGCCATGTCTACCACATATCTTATCGCCTACCTTTATCGATCTTTTAGTTAAAAGTTTTATTACTATCCTATCTAGATTGGGTTGATCGTACGTGTTACATTTCGAAGACAAGTATAAATTCAACGATTCAAAGCAACGTTCGTATAAAGCTGTGAATTTTAGTATATATGATTTGTATACTAATTGTAAGTTATTTGAAAGTTCAACATCGATGCTATTGAATTCGAAGATGCCATAACTTTGATGTCTACTTTTTAAGATTATCGTTTTAGTTCCAGATAAATGTCAGATGTGTTTAATATACTTCTTACTTAATAGTTCTAGTTTCGTAATAACATCATTTATAATGCCATCCAATTCATCTCTTTCTGGTCGTTGAACATCTATAACAGTTGCACTTTGTATATCGTTTTGTAGTCTTATTGATGAATCTTTGTATACCAGAGAGTATCGATTTGTGGAGTTAACATCATTGTTTGGTTTAGTAGTGAATTTGATTTTACCTACTATTACATCATTAGCATGAAGTTTACAACCTGTTTTAACAATACCATTGTTTTGTAGATGTATTAGATGTTTTGTTGGTATTGTTTTGATATTATTAGTTAAGACTTCGTCTTTCCTTAATTCAATATCTAATTGTATTACATGAAGAGATTGAAATGTTCCTTTTGATACAATTTCAGATGAAATTAATACAGAATCTTCGAAGTTATAACCTTTCCAACACATAAATGCTACTAATAAGTTTGTACCTAAGCTTAACTCTCCGTGGTAATGTGATTGACATTCAGCGATAAGTTCACCTTTTGAAACTAATTGTGATGGTAGTACTATTGGTCTAATTCTTATATATATGTTCTGATTATTATGTTCGTTTGATGGTAGTTTGTAAACGAAGTAACGGTTAGTAGAGGTGGTATAGATAATGATTTTTGTTGAATCAACTTTAGTAACTATTCCATTAGATTTAGAGATGATGTTGTTATGACAGTTTTCAGTAACTAATCTTTCTGTACCTGTTCCTATTAATGGAGATTGAGGAGTTAATAATGGAATTGCTTGCTTCTCCATGTTTACTGCCATGAGACATCGGGTTGGATCGTTGTGTTTAAGGAAGGGGATTAAATTCGTTGAAGGAGAAAAGAATTGTATATCTGAACAATAACATATTTCGGCTTCGGTTAGTTTAGTTAATGAGATTTTGTTGTTTCTCTCACATGTAATTCTATCTCCGAATTGTTTACTTCCTGGTATTATGGTTGTATAATTTAACCTTTCAAGATAGCTTAGATATATTATTTGATTACTAATCAGACCATTATGAACCTTATAGTATGCTGTTAATATGTTTCCATTTACATCTATGCTTGAATAAGTAGTCAAAGTAAACATTAATCCTATGTTATGACCTTCTGGTGATTCGATTGGACATATTCCTCCTTGATGCCAACGTTGTACATCTCGTTGTGTTAAGGATAAAGTTTGGGTGTTTGGATCTCCGTTCATACATGTTAATCTTTGTTCATGAGAGATTTCACATAAGCTATTAGTTTGTTCGACAGTTTGGTTGAATGATGACTTGTTTAATGCGGTGTATATCTTTGTTTGTAGTGCTTTTCATATTGAAATAGATGTTTCTTTCATGAGATTATTAATTATAGTATCAGGATTGTTTAAGCAGAGTAATTTATCTATATCTTGGCATATGAACTTTATTATTGTATCTCCGATACTTCAAACTGTTAATACGTCTACATCTTCTGGTAGGATAAACTTATTGTTGTTCACTTGATTCTTTCATATCATTAATCAATCTTGCTTTGTTATGTGGTCTGGATTATAAGCATGTTTTATATGTGTTAAATTGTTTACTCTTTGTCTATCAGATGATGTTAATCACAACTCCTTAAGTTCATCTTCTAAGATGTTTATGTCGTTTGTAACACTAGGTTGAAGTTTAGTATCACATGTTAATTTGTCTATTAGTTCAAAGTCAGCTGAGATATATGCTATACTTGTTTGATGTAAGGCTAACCAATTATTTAGAGTTAATGACTCACATGAAGTAGTGGGGTTTGTGTCTTGGTGTTTTTCTAGATTTCTTAATAGGATTACTTCAACATTTTGATAGATTTCATTAAACTTTTTGATTGGTCTGTTCGATCTTCGTTTACCATATCACTTTGTGTTGTTTTGATTTTGAATGTAGTTGAATTTCCATCATCTTCTATTAACAAAGGATACTGTTTTGGTGTTTAATAATGATTTTCATAAATGTTGGTGTTTAGTTCTAAGTTTTAATAGAGTTATTAAGAACAGTTCATGATAATCATCACATGAGATGGTACATTGGTTATTAGTTGTGATTTCTATATGTCCGTTGTTAGAGGTATTGAACAGTATTTTGTTGTCTCTTTCGTTTATGTTGTAATAGATTGAGGTTGATTTTATTAATTTGGAGATTATTACTTTCTGTTCTTCTTCTGAGTATGGTTTGAATTTGGTGTTTAGTTTGGGTAAAATTAACTTCGGAAGATTGAAAACAAGACAGTGACTAACATATGGAATTTTGTTGAATGTTTCGTATTTAATATTATTGAACTTGAAATATATGTAAAAGTCTGTGTTGAATGACTTATTGGTAATAGAGGTTAATTCTAAACTTCTGTTCTCATTTTGATATGGAAATTGGTTTGTTAAGAGTAGTTTAAGTTTTGATATGTTTATTCCATGGTTGTTTTTGATACCTATTAGGTTATAATAATATGTTAATTTCTGAGGGTTACAAAGGAATAGTTTGTTTGGTGGATTTTTGTTAGAATTGTTTATTTTAAGTCTGTTATATCATGCAGAAGACATTATGTTATCTTGGTTAATTGAGTAATTGGTTTATATTAAGTTGTTCTTTAGTATGGATTTGTTGAAATCGAGTTGTATGGGATGGTTTGTTTTATTAATATTGATTGTGGATGTTTTGGTGTTTGTTTTATTCGATGATTTATTTATATGATGATTTAACATTCAAGCTTCAGTTATAACCGTTGTTAATATAAACCTTAATACCTAACATGTTAGCAGTTCTCCAAACACAAGTAAACTTATTCCCACATTCAATTCAGAATTTCAATTCAATCAACAAACAACATTGAACCTCTTGGTTGACTTCGTTCACAACGAATAGGTATTAGTAGTAGAAAATCATAAGCACAGAGAAATCTATCAACACTAAACATGTTTACAATCGATTGGATTGGG
>NZ_CM008773.1:0-17780 GCF_002774925.1 Candidatus Hodgkinia cicadicola | reverse complement strand
TCTCAACACCGTAATATCAACCAAACTAACAACTATCTTCTCACATCAAACAATCGGTATAAATTAATCCCAGTATAGTCAGCTACCTTGATTGCAACACTGGTCCAATGACTTGAACATTGTCTTCGTAAACCAATTCAGATGGTTCATGTTCTAATAAATCTCATCAATCCAAACCTAAAACTACCACTCATAAACATCCTCTCCTAACACCAATACTCCAAACGTTGTAACTCTAAAACCCATAACAAACCTCAATTCCATCAACTAATTATCCACATTTATCCTGATTACCATAAATCCTGTGTTACTCTAAACAACAACCTTCCAAGCTCCAAATGTTACCGATAAAACCTCCCACATTAACAACACAATGAATAAGAAAGAAGTTATTAAATCCAACATATTAGCATCAAACGTTTTAATCAGTTCAAGTCAATCCTCTCAACCAAAGCTTAAACATGTTGTCAAGGATCTATCCCCACCACCAATTATCAACACCCATGTGTCCGGTTCTTATTAAATAATCAGATCAATTTGTTCGATGTTATCATAAACACGTTGAAACAACCGAATCCAAACCTGAAGAGGTTATTATCCTCTAGGAATTCAATCCAGAACCGACCTTAACATCAAAACGTTGTGATTCCATCCCAAATCAAAACCATCCAGTTCATCTACTCATTTCCGAACAAAACAACCCATAACCCACCATCGGTTTATTATCAAACCAATGATATCGATCAAATAACACATCTTTCCAAGGTAGTCCCAACGTCCCAACAATCAACAAAATTATACCGAGACAACCTCTGTCCGTTGTTGTTTCCAAGTGATCTTAAACTCGAACACAACCCAAACCAATATCCAACAAATTTATTAAGAATTGAATCCATTTATCACATGACATCCAAAACTACACAACAACAAGATGTTCCAGTAACCGAAGCCAACACCCCATCGTTCCATGTCTACGACCAAGCTGATCTTACTAGATGTTCGTTTGCCAACCAAACGTTGCCAACATCAGATGCCATCAGATTTCCTTCAACCATCAGCTTCTATCTCTTCAACAACAAGATCATTCTGACTTCTTTATCGATTAATCCTATCAATAACTTTAACTACCATCTCCTATTCCCAACCTTCATTAACTCGGATATGTAAACTTACATCTAACTAAACATCTCTCAACACAAACACTGGCTAGTTCGTTCCAACACTGGGATTAATCAGAAATGAATTGAATCTAACGAAGAAAACTGATTACCAAGCAACCGTTTGAATCCACTGAACAACATTTATGCACCCAATTTGTTCATAGTTTTTAAACAATACATTTATCCATATTTTGTTCTTCAAATGTAACAACTCCTAAGACCAACGTTTCAACAATCTTTAATAAACTACCGCATATAAACATCTTACCAACATTCAAACTAATTGCCAACACAACGTTGGATCAACAACACATCCTAATCTCTTATGTTTGGTATATTTTATGTTAACTTTGTTACAACAAAATCGGGTGTTATAAACCTTAGTTGTTAGATTTGTCTAAATGTACTACGATGGAAATTGATTGTAATAAAACATCAAATTGTAAGATAAACTTGTTATATGTCCACAAACATTATCAAGAACAAACAAATTAGTCAAATCTTGGTTGATAAATGTGGTGTACATAACATGGTTATTAAAACAAAGCATATACCTTAAAACACATGATGGGATGAAGGTTGTTAAGGTTAGATTTTGGATAACCAGATCAGATTGTTGTTAAAATGTTTGACAAGAAATAGCATTAGATGGTTTTTTGTTATTCGATTAACTTCTGAATAGTAGAATTACTTGAAGATCTTAGTTGTCACTGTTTTGGTAACTCAATTGATCGATGATACGAAACCAGTTCATGTCGATGATGTTCCATGAAGGAACCAAGAAGATACCAAAAAAGGAGATCAATGGAACTTATCGATATAATGGTAATATTCATACGATGAAAAGGATATATTATATAACTTATATTTGTATCATTGGAAACAACCTGATCGCTGTTAATGGTAACTTGGTTGTCGTTATTAGTACATAGAAACAAGTATTTAATTAACAAAAAAGTACAATACCAACACATGCCTGTTGTTAGCGATAAGGAAGTTGTTAAATGTTAGTGAAGTTTACAGGTTGTGTTATAGAAATGGTGAGTAATAGCCTTTATTAAGCTAAGACTGGATTTAGAACTAATAATTCATGTTAAAATAACAATGTTGAATCAACAAGTGGTGTTAGCTCCGATGTTTAAGAACCTAGAAGTCATTTGTTTAAAGCTATCCTGTTAATGGAACAGCTTATTTCAACAAGATGTTGATCGTAATAAGTGTTTGTGTGTTCGTTCAAGGGATGTTGTTATTCAAGGTTGTAATGGTTCATAGTTTTTATTAAAGGTTAATTGACAGTTGGATTTATTAAGAATACGGAGGTGGTTTCGATGATGGTTCAGTTAAATGAAGTATACCATGTTCGGATGTTGTAAGCTGAACAACATGGTCACAATTATAACGTATATCTAATAGGTTCTAACTTCATTAGAAACAAGATTGTTATGCTAATGTTAAAGAAAACGATGTAAATGTTCAACGATAATGTGGTTGTTCATGATCGAAGTTGTAGTTTATTCCAAAGAAATTAACCTCTTAGGATGTGATGTTTCAATGACTGTTTTGTTGTTAATCGATAATATTTATAGGTTATATTCAACAAAATTTATGATAGATAAGATGTTAATTCTAATATATGTTTAGAGATATATTAGACCATGATGGTTGTGTTTGTTCATAACAGCATGTGAGGGTATTTGTTTCAAGGAATGTATTTTGGTTACGGTTAGGATTTAGTGGGTTGTATTCAATAATGAATTTACAAACAAATGAGTAATAAGTGAGTTTCATGCACAAAGGTAATAATTGGTGTTTGTTGGACTATGAACTGGTCATCGATTCTTACCTCTATTCTTTATAGTATATCAGTAATCAGTAAGAACCGTTGTTAAAGCTGTTGCAACAGGTTAGTCTTTTAATTAACAGAGATAACACACCGTATAATGTTGGATAGTTATCTTCAGTTAAGTTTAATTTCAATAAGTTCTAATAGAAACTATTAATTTATGTTTCAATTGATGTGTGTTTGGGAACGATCAACGAAGCTATATGTTTGGGTGTTGTAACAACGAGTAGATATTATTTCATATTTTGTAATGGATATGAGATATTATGGGAATTTGGTTGTGTTCAGATTGCAATAAATGGATGTCAGCGATTGTTTTGGACTAATCATGATTTCATTCAAGTGTTGTAGATCGATGGGGGTTACTCTTGATTGATCGGTTATTAGTAATAAATTGGGTTGTAGATTATAAATAAGATATAAATTAATCAAAACCAATGTAATTGACATGAATCTGGTTTCGATAACCAATGGTTTGTTCTAACTACTTTAATTAAAGATATTATCACAGTTAGATAAATAAAGTTAAGTTTCAATTCTATTAAGTTATTAATTTAAGACACCGGAGGTGTTAATACCATCATTGAATCAACAATTAACCAACGAACAACGTCCGTCTTGTGTAAATAACTACCTTCGATCCATGTTCTGTTGATACTTGTTGATAACATCCGATATCATGATCTAGATACAAAATTGAGATGGTTTGTTTGTGTTCAGATATTTCACCGACAACAATAAACCTCATGAACGTTGTATATTTTCCAAGATCAGACAACAAATCGACTTTGTTATGTTACAAAAACCAGATAATTGTTACATGTGTTAATGACTGGGATAAGCTTAATTGTTTCTTTCGGATTAGATTACAGAGAACCATCAAGCCATTATAATGTGTTTCCAACGTTCTGAATTGGTCTTTACAACAGGATCACATTACGATCTTTGTAACAAGGTTGTGGATCTGTTATTGTAGTTCTTGATGGCCATTCGAAGATGAGAAGTCAACCTCGATAGCTAAGACAAGTTTCGTTGACAACGAAACGTTCGAAGGTATTGATGTATATCACAAAAAAAGGAGATGTTGATAGTGGTTTCTCATAGATGAATCAAAGTGATGTGTTTCTAACATTGACAACAAAATCCAGTGAACAGGTCTTCGGTTGTTGTAACCGTCGTTTGTCAATCAAATCGAAAGAACATGATAGACCTTTCTGTCTTCGATTATTGCAACAAAACAATCGGTTCTTTTGTGAACTTGATTGGGTGTTTAATTTGAACCGCATCGTTTACATCAAACCCATGAACTGTTATTGATTTTTTATTCATACAAACACAATTAGATCTTACTTCGATGAAGAATTACCAACATTGACATGATGGATTTGCTCACTGTTTACTCTTTCCCGTTATAAATTCCATGGTGTTTATTAACAAAACGTTCTTACTATGAACGAATAAACAACTTCTTATAAAATATACATTGTATTTAATGTTTAATTAACTTAATATTTGTTTATTTACAATGATGTTGTTAAATAATCTACAAACAACTAATAGTGAACCATTGAAACAAGATCGGAATTAAGTTTCTGTGTTGTTAATTGGTCTTATATAACTTTGTAGATAATATGTCGTTTTAATATAAAGACTACTTCTAACATCGACCATTTGTATAATCCGATAGATATCAAGGATCAATGGTAATTGGTTTTAATTGGTCGATAGATCTTATCTTGTTGATTGATTATCACTAGAAATGATAGGTTATCTTTAGGGTTTATATGTTTAGCTTCATGTTGTGTTCGGAGACATGACAATGGATCGCATGGTTGTTTCAATCGCTAACAACAAAAATGTAGGTATCTTCTTGTTGTTTGGTTTAATATGTTTGTTATTGGTCTGAGAAATGATTGGTAATACGAAGATGGGTTAATCGGATGTTGGTTGAAATGGTGATAGTAGAATGTAATTGATAGTTCAGAATAGTTAAGAAAAACAAAATTGTCATGTTTGATGGTGGTGTGTTGTTTTAATGGCAGATTGAATGATTAGTGTTTGTTATGAGAAGTTAGTTATTTGATAACCGTTTGTTGTGTTTGGTTTAAATGTTTGAATTAAATCCATGGATCGATGGAAGATTGGATCGTTGATGGGATGTTCGATCTTGGTTTGGTATTTGATAATGAGATGGGATAGCAACTTTGTCGTACTATTATTGGTTAAAATGTAGACATGAATGTTGTAACGAACATTAACAACGAAGAGTCACAAGTGACACATCCTATCGTTAAACCTTGGTTATTAATTGATTAAAGCATGTTAATTCGATGTTGGTTGAGGTAGATGTTGGGTATGTTTATATGGATGGTTGGATAAGACACAACGGATGAATGAATATAGATGGAGGTAGTTGGATTGTTGGTTAGGATTGATAGATGTGGGGTAGGATTATGTGTTTAGCTTTGATTAAAGGTAGGTTGTTGATTGGTGTTGGATAGGTTTTAGTTAACTTAAGGCTTGATAAGGTTGGTGTTTATCTTGTTAAAGGAGAGAGAAACGTTGTAATAACGATGTTTAAATTGATGTATGTTTGTTGTAAGGTGATGTTTGAGTGGTTTATTGAGAACCGATAGATTTCTTGTCATTAATAGTTCGATGTTGATGGTTTGAAGATAGTTTGATGTGGAAGTCAATGTGATGGATGTCTATGATGGATGTTAGAGGTTGGAAGGTAAAGGTTTGATTAAGATGTGATATGGGTATCAGTGTTGGAGAGAATAAAAGGTTGGATTGAATGGTATGTGGATGTTGGGGTTGGATTGATTGGATGGTAGAAGGGAACAACAGGTATTTGATGTAGAGGTTTGAAGGTTGTTGATGTTAGGTTTCATAAGTTAAGTATTGTTCGTGATATTAGTGATGATGGGATAGATGGAGGTGGATTGATAGACATGGAGGTAAGGAGGGTTTAGTAGTTTGTTGGATTTGTTTCTGTTGAAATATATGTGGATGTTAATGTTGTAGGTAACAAGGGTAAATTATGTTGGTTTTATGAATAAGTTAATCACTAGGTAACCATTGGTGGTTCAGATTTTGTTAGAATGTTGGTTTGGATTAGTAGTGAGTTGGGATGTTAGGGATAGGATCATGATGTTTGGGGATATGTATAAGAAGGTAAGGAGGATAAGGTTTTGTCATAATGATGTGTTGAGTTGTGTTGGAGATTGTATCTAGGTTCTTTAAGGATAGATTATTAATAGGTTTGGACATACATTTGATTCAATGGGTTCATGGTTGTAGGTAGGGATGAAGGCAGGAAAGGAGGAGGAAAGTGATTATGATCATCAGAGGTTGGGATTTTGTTGTTGTTTTGTAACAAGTTTAGTAACATATATTTGTTTATAACGTTTAATTATTGAAGTAATGATAATCGTTGGTATCGTTAACATTTATTCGATAATAATAACAAACGTTGGTTCGGTTCAGTTATGTTAAGTTCGGATGTTTAATGATAGTGTTTGGTTATTCGATAACAAAATGGTAGGATCGTTGTCATGATGGATGGTTGGTATTGGGTAAGTGGTTCTGGGATTATACAGTGGTTGTTTTAAAAAAGATTACTAGAATGTTGGTTAATGACATGATAGTTTCATTGGTGGTTGTTGTTATCGATATTGTTGAATGGATGTTTATTATTCTTGGTATTCATTGGTTAATTATGAAACAACGAGGTGATGATTCATGTGTTGTTGATGATGATTGGTGTTGATGTTTTTGTTTATTCGGGTATTAGTTGTAATGCTATTGGGATGGGATTAATTGATCATGGTAAGTGAAGTTGTTAGTTGAACATGGTTGGTAATGGTCCGAAGGACTACAATGATGGTTTATGATCTTGGTGGTTATTAGGATAAATGGATATTTATATGTTTAGTAGTTTGATTTAGTAGGATTAGACGTTGTGCTGGTCAGTTATTGATAGGTAAGAAGGTATGTTTGGCAGGTAATTGATGGGTAAAAAATGAAGTAAGTGTTGTTGGGTAGTGTTTGATGGGGTTTGTTAAGTGATTAGGATGGTTGATGTTGGAGGATGTTTGGATTGTTATAGTTGGATGGTGTGTTAGGATGTTGTGGGTTATAAGATGGAGGTTGTGTTAACAGGTAGTAGAGATATATGTGGGTTGTTTAAGGTATGAGGTTGGAATGGAGGGTATTTATGATGGATTAATGGGTTATTAGTACATAGTAAATGTTGATGTTAAGATGGTTGTTTCAATGAAATTAGATAGTAATTTGTATAAGTTGTTGTTTAAGGTTAACAAACACCGTTCATTGGTTTCATGACAAGATGGGATGTATTGGTTATTGGATGGTAATAGTGATGTTTGGTTGGGTAAATGTAGGTCTTTAGTATGTGAGTAAGGATGATTTGGTTGGTGTTTCATTCAGGTTTAGACACAAGATTGAATGTATTTCATTGGAGGTATTAATGTTGAGTAAGGAGGTTTGTTTGGATGTTATGGAGAAGGTTGAGATCATGGAGGATTAGATGAGGGATTCCATTGATGTTAGGAGTGATGTTGGGTAAGGAGTAAGTAGTTCTGATGGAATGGTGTCTAGATGTTTAAGTTGATGGGATTCAGAGGAATGTTTGGTATGTTTGTAGTTCGGTAGAAGGTTGGGATTGATGAGGTTTTGTTTAATGGTACCAGATGTTAAGATTATTGGTTGGAGGATAGACAGGATGGTTTAGGTTTTAGGATGGTTAGAGTAGGATGGGGTGTTTGTTGGATCAAGGAAGGAGGGTTGGATGATTAGTCTGGTCTCGATTATATCGCTGGTAAGTTTTAGAAGGGTAATTGTATTGGTTAGGGAAGGTTATGTTAGGAGTATGTTTGGTTCTCTTAGATACAAGGAGGTAGGTGTTGGGATGGTGAGTTATTGATGTTTTATAGATTATAATTATGAATTAGGTTAAGTTGTTAGAGATAAGAGTCAGTGTTAGGTAGGTTCGATAGAAGGATGGTGTTATGGTTGGGAATAGGTAAATGATTGGAGGTAGGATAGTGATGAGGGAGAAGTCATGATGGTCTGTTCAAGGATGTTGAGGGTTAGAATGTAGGTGTTATGGGTTCAATAGCTGGAATGTTAAGGAGTGTTCATGTTGATGTTGGAAGGAGGGATCGGATGTTGTTAACAATCGATTATTTGGTTTATAAAGAACAACCTTCGGGTAAGCGGTCTAATGTTCCTATAAAGGAGGGTATTAGGACCGTTGTTTCGAGGTCGGAAGTTAAAGTTTATTCTTCTTGAAAGAGGTATTGTTGGTTCAATCCTGGTCATAAATAAGTTTACGTTTGTTTCTGTTGGACCGATGAAGTTCATGTCGTTTGTTATGGCTAATCCCAACGTTAATCTTCTTAATCTCCTTGAGATCATTCTAGAATGGATTAGACTTCGATGGATTTTATCGATCTTCTTTCTAAGTGAACTGTTTAATGACATCTCAACAGGTAGTTTGATCGGGACTTTACCTGATCTAATATCTCTGTTTAATTTCTTTGATAGGATCCTTAGTCTTGTTAACGCATCGGTGTTTTGTTTCATGATAACACCATTCTTTGTTACTTCAAATATGCTAGGATTTGAATGAATGTTGTGAGTTAGTAATTTTATTCTCGGATCTAATATGTGTTGTTGTTCGTTAACATCGACCATGAATCTCATCGATGGTATTAAAGCAACAGATCTTGATCGCATCCAACCTATGCTAATGAAACATCTTAGGAATCTTATGGATTCGGCATGTGCCATATCGAGTTCTTGGATGATTAAACTTGAACAAAATGCTAACAAACTATAACAACATGGTGGAGTGTTACTAAATTCTGTGCATGGAGATAGACTCAAGATTACTTCGTTTGGTTTCTCTCTTCCTAATTCTGAAAGACATAGAACTTCTGCATGTGGGTAACCTCCTTGTGCTGTTTCTGTTCTTATAAGTCATTGACCAATAACGGCATAACATGTTACAATCGGATTACCATTTTCGTTGTAAACAAGATGTTTCAGGTTGGCTCCCACTAAGTACTTTAATATAGATATTGTATGAACAATAGCCATGTTGTTGTTAGGATGGCGTTAATTGATCAGAATACTATCAGATCGGTAGGAACACATCACATGGGCAGTGATAAGATGAACGTTATGCCCGTTGTGTTAACAAGGTTCAGATGTTTGAGAAGTTTCACGTTCATGGATTGATTACATCGATGCAAGGCAGATGGATTGAAGCTCAAACGTTGAGCTAACGGACTTATTACTGGGATATAAATGTGATCGATTATATGGTCAATTGAAGTCAATCATTGAGGTTGGAACTTATGGAGGTTGGAACGTTATCGTAATTACTTCATGTTGAGGTAACTAGTATGAAATGGATTTTGTTAGCATTTATCTACTTGAAGTATGAGAGTTAGCGGGACTGGATGTTCGGGATCTTGGTCATAACATCTGTATATTAAATGGGGAGATATTAGGATTGAGGTTAAGTGGATGTTTAGGTAATGGTTGATAAGATCCATGGTTATTTAACGATGAAGCTATAACAAGATGCGTATTAATCTTACTGGAGATGGTGATAACAACGGTCAGTTATTAATCGATTGTCCTCAAGGTAGATTATATAGTTTACCTTTGTTTGGTTGTCATAATGAGATTGGGATTCGGTTATCAAAGATACGTCTTCATCTGTCAAGTTTATTTCCAATAGAGTTCAGAGATTACAATATTGACTTCGGAGATGTGGTTTATGATCTAAGAAGATGGGAAAGATGCTGTGTTGTTAGTTTGAAGATAAATTTTATCGATTATGATGGAACTAATGACTTTGATCTAATACATTCAACGAATTCTGTGATAATACCATTAATTAATCTGCCATTATCGAATAAAAAAGATGTGATAACAGTTAATGGTTTACATAAAACGTTCATATCTCAACTTGTTAAACAAAGCGATGTACAAGTAAAAGTTGTGGATGATGATGGGTTTATTATCTTTAAAACCATTGACTTCAGTCCATTCAAAATCAAGTTCAATAAGAGTATATGTGATTTATACGTTGATCGAGATAAATGTGGTTGTTTAGAATCGATGTTGGTATATGGAATAAAACGAAACCATCTAGTAAGAACTGTTGGTAACGAGGTAGTTATAGCATATCGTAATAATAATTGGTATAGGTTGAAGATTACAATGGATTGTGTGGTTAAAAACAAGTTCGGTTGACGTAGACGATTAAGAGGAATGAAATGTTTTGATATATTAACAACCAAAGGTAAGGTTGTTTCAACTATCAAGTTCAATAAGAAACAGGTTATTAAATTAACAAAAAGTAGTGCATTAACAATTGGTAGTCCTTTAAGGATTGTACTTCATAAAATGTTAACAAAATGTATGTTTAAATTTGATAGATGCTTAGATCTTAGAGGATTAAATCCTGTTAATTTGGAGAGGATAAACATGGTGGACATGACCATGGCTGGTAGACACTTGTTAAATTCATTCACAGAACAAAATGATTGGAACTTTGATATGTTAACAAAACGAGATCTAATTCTTATTTGGAATAAATGTGTTAATACCAACAAAAAGATTGATGAAAGTAACTTCAATGTTCGTTTGATCAGAGGTATTGGTGATACAATTATAGATTGGGTGATCAATGTATTGGAGGATGTTTTGTTCAGCAGAATTCAAATCCTTGAACCGGATCTTGTCATCAAACGGATAGCTATGTTGTTTAACAGACATCAAAGATCTATAGATAAGTTGTTTAATCAATCAGAACTTGTTCAACATCTAGAGCAGTTAAATAGTTTAACTAAACTTGATCAGAAGTTAAGAGTTTTAAACATGAGATCAGATGGTGTTTCTATTAGAACAACAGGAACGAGTTCAAGATACGTTCAGAAGTGGCATCTAGGAAAGCTTTGTCCGATTGAATCACCAGAAGGTCAGAACATTGGGTTGGTTTTATCACTTGCATTACATACAAGCTTCGATGTAGATGGACAACTGTTAACAACGTTTTGCATAGAAGATACGAACAACAGACACAACAAAATCAGCCATTTAAATTATTACAATGTGGGACGGTATTCTGAACCAATAGTAAGTGGTTCCGATGAAAGGTTCATAGAAGATGGTAATTCTGATTCGAAACAACACAATGTTGTCAGATTAATTAATAAAGCTCAAGTGTTTTCACCTGTTGTTAACTTAATACCATTTTTAACTCACAACGATCCAACTCGTGCTTTAATGGCAACCAACATGTTGAAACAAGCCATACCATTAACCCACCCTCAACCACCACTAATTGGTACAGGATTAGAATCATCAGTGATGGCAGCAACAAACGATAATATCACGGCCAAATGTACCAGTGTTGTTATGGAGGTTGATGGAACGAAGGTGACAACGTACAATCCTGTAACAATGGAGTATTATTCTTATCCCATTCCAGATACAACAAGTAGAGGTCAAAATGGATGTGAGAGATTTAGATCAGTTGTGAAGGTTGGGCAGATTATAAAACAAGGAGATGTTGTTGCTGAATGTCAATCCAGTTCCGATGGTGAAATGAGTTTAGGTGTTAATTTGTTGGCAGCGATTATGTGTTGAAGAGGATATAATTATGAAGATTCAATTCTATTATCTGAGGATGTTGTTCATAGAGGTTTACTACATTCCATGCATATAGTTAGTTTGGACGTTGAAGTGTTTAAAACAACAAGTGGACATGAGATATTAACTAATAAGTTAAATATAGGTGAAAATGTTGGTGTTAACAAATTGATGGACAGTGGTTTTGTTGAAGCGGGTAGTTTGGTCAATGAAGGAGATGTTTTAGTTGGTAAGTTAACTCCGATAGCTAAAGGTAAGTCAACAGAAGCTAATGATTTAAGTCATTCAATGTTTACCAATGAGGTCGATGTCAGATATATTGATTCTTCAGTAAGAGTACCAATTGGTATCAGGAGAGCTGTGGTTCTTGGGATAACGGAGGAGGGAGTTGAGGTTGATCAAATGAAATTAAAACAAAACGAATGGCTTGAAACATTGAGTAATATTAACGAAAAATATTGAAGGAGATTAATGGTACTCTCAGAACAAGGAGGGATTAAGGTAAATGTTTCTGTTGTTAAGACTAACACAAATATTATGGAGTTTGATATCGATGATGGGAATATATTATCTGATTTGATGTTGTTGAAGAAGATGTTTTCGTTGGAAGTGAGACGGTTTATTAGCTTATATAAATATAAATCAAATGCTCGATTAACTTGTAACAAAAGATCTAGGATCCGAGGTAAACATGTTGGTCTTGAAGTGATAAACAGAATTAAGATTAGGTTGTTGGTAAGGAGATCGATTGAGGTAGGTGATAAGGTATGTGGACGGCATGGCAACAAAGGTGTGATATCGAGGATAGTTCCGAAGGAGGATATGCCATATTTAGCTGATGGAACCGTCATAGACATCGTTATAAACCCATTGAGTATTCCTTCTAGGATGAACATCGGTCAGATATTAGAAATTCAGTTAGGATTGGTAAGTCATGGACTTGGATTAGAGTATAAACGTTTTGTTGATATTTATAACAAATTAAACAACAAAATGTTGTTCATGGAACTTATAGGTAAGAAGTTCACAGAGATAGATCCGAACGTTGACATCCAATCGTTATCCTTTGATGATGTGTTAGAGATGTCACGAGATCTGGCCAATGGAGTGAGGTTTGCTTGTCCGTTGACAGATGAATCCACCATTGAACTTCTCGATCAATTCAATAAACGTGTTAATAATCGGGATAGGTTTAGTCAGTTCCAGTTATATGACGGTAGGATGGGATTACCATTCGAAAGGAAGACAACCGTTGGTAAGTTGTATGTGTTGAAATTAGATCATCTAGTGGACAACAAGATACATGTTCGATCTGTTGGTCCTTATTCTCATATCTTAAAACAACCAGTGAAAGGACGGGACAACAAGGGAGGACAGAGGCTTGGAGAAATGGAGGTGTGGGCGTTGCAGAGCTATGGTGTAGCATCCATGTTGAAGGAGGTTTGTACCGCTAAATGTGATGATATTTTATCAAGGAAACTAATAAAACAAAGTGTTTTCAATAACAGGCCAAGGTTGGAATCTACTTGAGGTCAGAGTTTGGTGACTACGATCAGAGAGATGTTCTCGTTGGTTGTTGAGGTACGATGCAGGTAGATTCGAGAAGGTTAGAGGAAGGAAGGGATTTCTTGTTCCAAGGACACAATGAATCGGTTTCAAGGATAAAGATCTCATTGGCTTCACCTGAAACAATACTGTCCTATTCATATGGTGAAGTAATCGAGACTGAAATGTTTGATGTTAAAACAAAGAAACCTATTGAAGGAGGGCTGTATTGTGAGAGGATATTTGGTCCGCTTAATTGTAGGGATCGATCTTTTGATCAAAGATCTGAACAAGATGGTTTTATTGAAATATTCCAAAGAAGTAGGTTCGGTCATATTCAGCTTGCTGTACCGATTGTGCATACATGATTTTATAGAACAGAACCGGATGTTTTAGCAACATTGATTGGTAAGCCAATTTCCATTCTGAAGGAGATAGTATCATGTGATATGCATTTAATTTGTGAATCTACAAGTCAAGATTACAACGTTGGACAACTTATTCGTTCCAACGATTACTTGAAACTTTGTAACGGTGTTGACAAAATTGTGATACTTTCAGGTGGGAAAGCGATATTGAAGTTGCTATCAAATGTTAACATTAAACAAATTTGTGATAAGTTAGAAACAAGATGTTCATCTGAGACATCGGTTGAAGCTCTCAACAAGTTAAGAGGTAAAATAGAGTTGATTAAAGGACTTGGTTGCGATGGTATCAAGCCTGACTGAATGGTGTTATGCATCCTGCCAGTGTTGCCTGCTGAATTAAGACCGATAATCGAACTTGAAGACGATAATATCAGCACCAATACTAGTGATATTTATAGAAACATATTAATGGCTAATGATGATGTGTTGGCTAAGTTGGATAGTATTAGTAAGAGGGATGATGTTGGGTTTGAGGAGTATATGGTGAGTTTAAGAAACCTGCAAGGAAGTGTTGACATGTTGTTTGATAGTACAGATGTTTCGGATTATAAGTCAAGCTATAACAACCTTGGACTTAGAGGTTTAACTACGGTGTTGAAGGGTAAAAAGGGTCGGTTCAGGAGTGCATTGTTAGGTAGACGTGTTGATTATTCTGGACGAAGTGTTATTGTACCAGAACCGAGTTTAAATCTCAACGAATGTCAGATCCCGAAGATAATAGCATTCAAACTCTTCGAACCATTTATACTATCAAAACTGATGTCAATCTTTAGTATTAAATCCGAATGATTAGCAAGACATACTCTTAAGACAAATCCCGATCTGAATGAAGAACTTATAGGAGGAATATTAAAACATTGTCCGGTGTTGTTAAACCGAGCTCCAACGTTGCATAAATTGAGCATACAAGCGTTTTGAGTTAAATTAACAAACGAAAGAACAATTGGACTTCATCCCTTGGTCTGTGCAGGTTACAATGCTGACTTCGATGGTGATCAAATGGCAGTGCATGTTCCGTTAAGTATGGCGGCAAGGTTGGAAGCCGTGTTGTTGATGGTTTCAAGTAATAATATATTACATCCGGCCCATGGAAACCCCACTCTTCTTCCAACTAAAGACATGATCTTGGGATTGTATTATCTGTCCTTGGTTTCATCGGAAGTAAGTAACATTTGTTTTAATAATTATTCGGAGGTTGTTAAAGCTATTTCGAATAGAAAGATCAACATCCATTCCAATGTAAGATTTAATTTAAAGGTTAACGGTATTATGAACGTTGTTAAAACCACACCAGGTAGGTTGTTAATTAGTGAGATTATACCAGCTAAGTGTAATATAATTTATGATGTTAGTATGTCTGAATTAACAAGGACGGAGGTTAACCATTTAATTGAGTTTGTTTATAAGATTTGTGATGAGGAAACGAGTATAAAGTTTAGTGAAAGATTAATGCGTCTCGGGTTTAAGTATGCCACTCTATCTGGGATTTCGTTAGCTTATCAAGAGTTCATTCTATCTTCGAGTAAATCAAAGATGTTGGTTAAGATGAATGGAAGATCCGATGGTTTTATCAAAGATTGGAATACAAGTGTTAATAAATCACATGACTATGAGGGACGTTGAAATGGTTACAAGACAGCATTGGAACAAATATATTTAGATGTTGATGCTAATATAAGAGGGTCTGGGGTTGACCAGACATCATTTCAAATGATGATAAACTCCGGTGCCAGAGGAACGTTGTCTCAAGCTAGACAAATTATTGGTGCAAGAGGACTGATATTAGGTTTTGATGATGAAATTAGTAACAAACCTGTGCTTGGTTCATACATTGATGGGTTGTCTTTGTTGGAATTTTATAAGTTAACATTTACAGCGAGAAAAGGTTTGATAATAACAGCATTAAACACATCAAGTTCTGGTTATTTAACTAGGAAACTTGTTGAAGTTAGTCGTGAATATGTTATAAAAGAAACAGATTGTCATACAGATATAGGGATTGATGTTGGTATGTGTGATGATTATCATCTTATGAGGGATCGGATCATAGGTAGGATTTTGTTAGATGCTGTCATGATTGATAATAAATGTATATTAAATGCCAATGAGTTAATTACAGATGAAAACATCCACAAATTGTTGGAACATAGTAAGATTTCTATCAGGATAAGATCACCAATAACATGTTTAACACGGAACGGGGTATGCAAAATGTGCTATGGATTAAGCTTAAACACTAATACCTTACCACCTCTTGGTGAATCCGTTGGCATTCTGGCATCCCAATCGATTGGTGAACCCGGAATCCAACTAACATTAAGAACATTTCATGGATTAAATTCATCTGAAAAACCAGAAGAAATAAAACCTATTGATCGATGCCTAACAACACCCTGTTCTGGTTTTGTTAAAATTATAAACATTGTTTGTATCTATTCATCATCAGGTGATATAATCGTTGCAAATACCAAATGTTTCATAACAATTCTTGGTATTAACATTAAACAACGAATTGATATTACAAGAGGTACAAGATTAACAACAAGGAACAACACTTTTGTCAGGACTGGAGATGTTATCGGAATACAATATCCGAATTACAATTGTCTCATCTCATTGGTGGAAGGTCGAACGATGTTCGAAAATGTTATTATTAACGTTAACGCAATTGTTATACCAAGAACAGGTACAAGTTTAAAGAAATATTGATTTGATTTAAGGAACAACACCCCATGGTTAAAACCCATCATAATCAGGGTGGGTAATCTTAAATTTGTTTGTTCTCATAATGATGTTTATTTAGACATGGCCGTTGTTGAACCGAACCTTAAGGTTCAGAGTTTCGATGAACTATTAGTAAATAAAACGATGGATATTCATAATTTTAAACTCAGAGTCCATGAAGAATTAGAAACATTAACAAAACTGTTCGAAAACACATCTTCAGAAGATTGTTCGGATATGGCTCCAGTTAATGGTAGCTTAAGGTTGGTTAATACCAAATCCAACAAAAAGATTTATGTTTTAGATCCGAACAAATCAAGTCTGATTCCGATAATATATATTACAGATGGGAATGGTCTTTTATATGGTGAAAACATTAAATGTGGTTCAATTCTATCTTCAAATGATATAAATCTTCCAAACTATTTAGACCACAACGGTTTCAACAAATTAATCGAAGTTTTTATTACCAAAGTCCAAAGGATATATGGTTCGCAGGGAGTTGATGTTAACAGCAAACATATTGAAATAATATTAAGATTAATGACTAACTGGGTGTTGGTAACAAAATCCGAGATCCATGATATTTTAGAAGGTGAAGAGCTCGACTGACGTTTAATACAAAATTATCGTAAGATCTATGGTAATAATAAAACTGTTAACTTCAAAAGAATATTACACAGCATTAACAATGTGGCTTCCAATGGTTCTACTTTGTTGTCAAACATAGCCTTCCAAGGCTCCAGTAAATCTTTAGTTAAAGCCATGTTGGTAAGTAAACATCAAAAGTTCGGGATAAAGGATAGCATAATGTTTGGTAAATTAGCTGAAATTGGAACAGGATTCGTTAGAAAGAGAACTACCCCATCCTTTAACTAAAGATGAATTGATTTGACCACAGGCCGTTGCAATAACTAACGTTGGCTTCGATATCTCCAACATCCTAAATATTGTAGTTGGAGCAGTCCCAACAACGATGACAGGCTGAACACCATAAATCAAAGTTATTAATTTTATACATAAATCAAGCTGAATACAACTCTTGGCACAACCTATCGATAATCTTGGTTTTATTAATCCTGATAAACAATAAATTTTAACATCTAACCCTCCACAAACATTTCTCAATAAACTATGCAATGCATAAGTATCAGTTAAAATAATACCTTTCTTTGACAACGAAGAAGCCAACAACCCAAACACCCCATCTGAATAAACACAATACTTAATCACATCAAAACCAAAACAATATCTTAATCGTGTTACAACATACCTCGTAATTGAATGATAACAACATTGTGGCATGTTTTTAACTGCAACGTTCCAAGACAACACAAATATTGACTTATTCCAACGTAAATTTGAACCAATCTGTTCTGTTCCCAA